>JBAXOO010000087.1:0-6847 GCA_037133235.1 Cyanobium sp. ELA507 | reverse complement strand
GCTGGCCGGGGGTGTGGGCCGCCCGGTGCACCAGCAGCATCAGCACGGTGCCGGCCACGGCGGCCAGGCTGGCGGCGAAGAGGATTCGGCGGCGATCCACCCGCAGCTGGCGGCGGGGTGTGAAACCGGGGGGAGGAGGAAGGGGCATCGAGCCTTGGCGATTCAGGATGGGGGCGGCTGATCACCGGCGATCACTTGGATCAGCGGAGGGATCAGCAGCCGGAATCATTCGCTGGGGGCATCAGCCGGCAGCACCTCCTTTTCGGCACTGGCGGGGAACCAGGACGCCTCGAGCTGCTTCATCAGCACGTAAAACGACGGCACCACAAACAGGCTGAGCACCGTGGCCACTAGCAGCCCCCCAAAGATCACGGCCCCAAGCGAGCGCTGGCTAAGGGCGCCGGCCCCATTGGCCACCAGCAGTGGGAAGAAGCCGGCTAGGGCTGCCATGGCGGTCATCAGGATCGGCCGCAACCTGGAGCAGCCGCCCCGATGGCGGCGTCGGCCGCCGTCATGCCTCGTTCCATGCGCTGGTTGGCGAGGTCCACGATCAGGATGCCGTTCTTGGCGGCCAGGCCAATCAGGGTCACCAAGCCCACCTGGGCGTAGACGTTGTTGACCTGACCCCGCAGCACCAGGAAGCCGAGGGCGCCGAGCATGGCCAGGGGCACCGTCATCAGGATGATCAGCGGATCGATGTAACTGCCGTACTGGGCCGAGAGCACCAAGTACACCACCACGATCCCGAGAGCAAACACCAGGGCCGCCAAGGAACCGGCCTGCACCTCCGATCGGGTCAGGGCCGACCAATCGGAGCCGATGTTGCTGAAGCTCATCTGGCGGAAGGTGGCCATCAAACTGTCGATCGCCTGACCGCTGCTGCGACCGACGTTCTCAACCCCCTGGATCAGCACGCTCCGATAGAGATTGAAGTGGCTGATGATTGGCGGGGCGCTATCAAGGCGAGCCTTCACCACATTGGAGAGGGGAATCAGCTTGCCGCTGCGGTCGGGAACGTAGAGGTTGTTGAGCGACTGCACCACATCGCGGCTGGCGCCATCGGCCTGCACATACACCTGCCGGTACTGCTGCTGTTCGTAGGTCTGGTTGATGAAGCTGCCGCCATTGAGGGTGCCGAGCACCTGCATCGCCTGGCTGTAGTCGATGTCGAGGGAGGCCATGCGGTCGCGGTCAATATCCAACCGCCACACCGGTGCATCGCTCACGAACTGGGAGTAGAGGTTGTAAAAGTTGCCGGTGGCCTTGGCGGTGCCGATCAGCTTGCCGGCCATCTGGCCCAGATCGGTGGGGCTGTAGCCGCCGTTGCTGAGATCGTTGAACTGGAAGGAAAGACCGCCCTGGGCGCTGAAGCCGGGCACCGCCGCCGGCGACTGGGCCATCACCAGAGCGCCGGGGATCTCATGGAATTGCTTGTTAAGCCGGGCGATGATCTCCTGGGCCGACTGACCCTTGCCGCCCCGTTCATCAATCGGCTTGAGCCCGAAGAAGAAGAGACCCTGGTTGAGCGCCCCGCCGTTGAAGCCGGCGCCCCCCACGATCTCGCCGGAGATGATCTCCGGTTCCTTGGCAAGGATCGCCTGGGTCTTGGAGGCCACCTCCATGGTGGCCTCAAGGGACGACTGCGGCGACAGCTGGATAATTCCGAGGCCATAGCCCTGGTCTTCGGTGGGCACAAAGCCGGTGGGGATGGCGGCGAAGGCAACGCCGGTGAGGGCCACGCCGCCGAGCAGCACCAGGGCCACCAGCCGCCGCAAGCGAATCGCCTGGGTAAGGATGCGGCCGTAGGCGCGGGAGAGCCGCTCGAAGCCGGCATTGAAGGCGGTGAAAATCGGCATCAGGAAGGTGCCCACCACCGCCCCGAGCAGCCCGAGTAGGAGCGAAGCCACCCAGCCGCCGGCCAGGGCGCCGTAGAGGGCACCGAACACGCCACCGATCACGGTCCAGAGAATGCCGCGAGGCTCGGTCTTGCCGCCACCCAACAGCAACGCCGACTGCAACGGCTTACCGCTGATCGCATTGAAGGTGGACACGATGATCGAGAACACGATCGTGAGCGCGAACTGGCGGTAAATCACGCCCGTGGCACCCGGGAAGAAGGTGACCGGCACGAACACCGCCAGCAGCACCAGGGCCGTGGCCAGGATCGCGCCGGTGAGTTCCTTCATGGCGTTGGAGGCCGCCTGGAAGGGCCGATCCCCCTCCTCGATCCGGGCCGACACCGCCTCCACCACCACGATGGCGTCATCCACCACCAGACCTGTGGCCAGGATGATGCCGAGCAGGGTGAGCTCGTTGATCGAGAAGCCGAAGGTCTTCACGAACACCAGGGCCCCCAGCAGGGCGATCGGCAGGGCCAGAGCCGGAACGGCTGTGGCCTTCCAGTCCTGGAGGAACAGGAAGATGATCAACAACACCAGCACCACCGCATCGCGCAGAGCATCGAGGGCGCCCGCGATCGAGGCGTTGATGAAGTCGGTCTGATCGAACACCTTCTCGAGAACCACTCCCGGCGGAAGGGTGCTGCGGAACTGGGTAAGCACGTCATCCACGGCTTGGGCTGTGCTGATCGCGTTGCTGCCCGGCAGCTGGATCACACCAAAGCCCACGCACGGGTAGCCAGTGCGAGCGTTGATTGCCGACTGGTTGAAGTTTTGAAAGGCGTATTCAGACCGGCCCACATCGCCGATCCGGATCAGGCCCCCATCGGGACCCTTGCCAATGATCACATCTTCGAATTCCTGCACGGTCTTGAGGTTGCCGTTCACCAGAAGTGGAAAGGTGGTGCGGTTGCTGGGGGTCGAAGGGGGGCCACCGATGCTGCCAGCAATCACCACCAGGTTCTGGGATTGGATCGCCTTCTCCACCGTGTCCACGCTGAGGTTGAAGCGAGTCAGCTTGAGGGGATCCACCCACACCCGGAAGGCCGGATTACTGGCCCCGAAGATGTTCACCTGGCCCACCCCCTGGGCCCGGGTGATGGGATAGATCAGATTCAGCTGCAGCAGACCATTGAGATAGTTCTGGTCAAACTGGCCCTGGGTGGAGGTGAGGTTATAAACAAGCAGATAGCTGCTGGCCGTCTGCTGCACCGTCACCCCCTGGGCATTCACCTGGGGCGGCAACTGGGGGGTGGCGGTCTGCACCCGGTTGAGCACATTCACCTGATCAATATCGGGATCCGTTCCCGCCTTGAAGTACACGTTGATCTGGCTGTTGCCCTCGCCGGTGCTGGTGGAGGTGATGTAATCCATCCCCGGCGCCCCATTGATCTGGGATTCCAGCGGGCCGGTCACGGCGCTCTCCACCGTGAGGGCATCGGCGCCGGGCAGGTTGGCGCTCACCTGCACCGTTGGCGGCGCGATGTTGGGGAGGTTCTCGATCGGCAGGAGCGGCAGGCAGATCAGGCCGGCCATCAGGATCAAGATGCTGCACACCGTGCTGAGCACGGGGCGGCGAATGAAGGTATCGGAAAGACTCATGGGGCTTTGGTTGCCCCGGGGGTGGGCGCCGCGGCCCTGGATGCAGCGGGCGTAGGGGCCCCGGCGGCCGCCGGAGCTGGCATGCCGGCCGCCGGCTGCAGCATCGCGGTGGCCGGCTGCACCGTTAGGCCACTGCGCAGCTGGGCCAGGTTGCCCACAACCACCGTGTCGGCGGCGGTGAGGCCCTCCTTCACGGGATAGGCGCCGTTCTGGAGGGTGCCGAGGGTCACCGGCACCTGAATGGCCACCGGCAGATTGGGCAGGGGTTCGGGCTCGATGGCCCTGCCGAGCCGCTTCTTCGCCTCCTCCACACTCACCGCCAGGAACACGAAGGACTTGCCGGCCTGGAGCAGCACCGCCTGCTGCGGAATCGCCAGCACCTGCTGCTGGGCGAAAATCAAGGTGGCGCTCACTCGCTCGTTGTTGCGTAACGAGCCATCTGGATTGTTGAACTCGGCCTTCACCAGCAGGGTCTGGCGATCCTTGTCGAGGGCGGGAGCCACGAAGATCACCCGGCCCATGGCCTTGGGCCGCCGAGGATCCGGGCCCTTGAGGATGACCGGAAGGCCGGGCCGCACCCGATCGCCCATTTCACCGGGCACATCAATGCGCACCCAGAGCCGGCTGTTATCGATCACGCTGGTGACCACCTCGCCAGGCTTGATCACATCGCCGAGCTTGAAATTGAGGTTGCCCACGTAGCCGGGGATCGGTGCCACCACGTTCTTGTAGGCAAGGGTGGCGAGGGAGGCGTTGAGCTTGTCGCGGCTCTGGATCGCCGAGGTCACGTAGTAATCGCGCTCCTTGGTGGAAACGGCACCCTGCTGATTGAGGAAGATGTAGCGCTCAGCGTTGAGGCGATTCTTGCGGGCCTCAGCCGCATCGGCGTTCACCGTGGCCCGCTGCTGCACCTGGTCGAGGGTGAACAGCAACTGACCCGGTTTCACCGGCTGGCCCTCGTACACCGGCATGGCGGTGATGCGACCGGCAATCTCTGAGGAGAGCCTCACCTCACGGATCGCCTCCAGGGTGCTTTGGTAATCGGCGGAATCGAGGGTGTTGAAGGTGCGGGGATTGACCAGCTGCACCTGGGGCGGCGTAGGCGCGGGGGAGCGACTCTCGGAGCACCCGGCAAGCAGGGCCGCCGCTGACAGACCCACCGCCAGGGAACCAGGGAAACGAAGGCGCACGGGCCGGAACTGTCTGGTCCGAACCATAGGTGACGCTTCGGGACAACTCAATGGTGCGGCAGCCACCGTGCCAGCCGCGCCATCTCCACAGCAGGCACGCGGCACCGCCCCTGTACGACGCGGAATGCCACAGCGCCCCCAGGGCCCCCGCCGCATCGGGCCAGCGACGCCGGGAACAGGCGGCGCCAGGATGGCCCTCGTCCGCGGACCTCCGTGAGCGACCTGTTCAGCCACCGCCGCGAGGAAACCCTGCGCCAGATCGCGCCCCTGGCGGATCGGATGCGGCCTCGCAGCCTCGATCACTTCGTGGGCCAGGAGGCGATCCTCGGCCCGGGCCGACTGCTGCGCCGCGCCATCGCCGCCGACCGGGTGGGCAACCTGATCCTGCACGGCCCGCCGGGCACCGGCAAAACCACCCTGGCGCGGATCATCGCCGGCAGCACCCGCGCCCACTTCAGCAGCCTCAACGCCGTGCTGGCGGGGGTGAAGGACCTGCGCGCCGAGGTGGAAGCGGCCCGGGAGCGGCTGGCCCACCACGGCCTGCGCACAATCCTGTTCATCGACGAGGTGCACCGCTTCAACACCGCCCAGCAGGACGCCCTGCTGCCGTGGGTGGAGAACGGCACCGTGAGCCTGATCGGCGCCACTACCGAAAACCCCTTCTTCGAGGTGAACAAGGCCCTGGTGAGCCGGGCGAGGCTGTTCCGGCTCCAGCCCCTCGAACCCCAGGACCTGCGCCGCCTGCTGGAGCGGGCCCTGGCCGATCGGGAGCTGGGCTACGGCGACCGCAGCGTGGAGATCAGCCCCGCAGCAGCCGACCACCTGCTCGATGTGGCCGGCGGCGATGCCCGCAGCCTGCTCAATGCCCTGGAGCTGGCGGTGGAAACCACCCCGCCAGACGCCACCGGGGTGATCCGCATCGATCTTGCGATCGCCGAGGAATCGATCCAGCAGCGGGCCGTGCTCTACGACAAACAGGGCGATGCCCACTTCGACACGATCAGCGCCTTCATCAAGTCGCTGCGGGGCTCCGATGCCGATGCCGCCCTGTTCTGGCTGGCGCGGATGGTGGAGGCCGGCGAGAACCCCCGCTTCATCTTCCGCCGCATGCTGATCGCCGCCGGCGAGGACGTGGGCCTGGCCGACCCCCAGGCGATGGTGGTGGTGGAGGCCTGCGCCGCCGCCTTCGACCGGATCGGCCTGCCGGAAGGCCTCTACTCCCTGGCCCATGCCGCCCTCTACTTGGCCGGCACCGAGAAGAGCAACAGCAGCCTCGGCTTCTTCGATGCGGTGAAAACCGTGCGCCAGGCGCGGCGGCAGGAGGTGCCCGCCCATCTGCGCGATGCCAACCGGGATGGGCAGGCCTTTGGCGATGGGGTGGGCTACCGCTACCCCCACGCCTACGCCGACCACTGGGTGGCCCAGCAGTACCTGCCCGGCGCCCTGCAGGGCCAGGTGTTCTGGCAGCCCGGCAGCCTGGGCTGGGAGGGCCAACTCCGCCAGCGGCTGCAGCAGCGCCGCGCCGCCCAGTTCGCCGCCGCCGCCGAAACCGCCCTCGAACGCCCCGAACTGCTCAGCAGCGGTCCGGCTGATCCCCTGCTCGAGCGCTGGCTACAGCGCCAGGCGGTGGGGGAGGGGGAACGGCTTGACCGCCTGCGGCAGCGCTTCTGGGCCGGGGCGGCCCTGGGCCGGCTCGACCGGGTGTTGGTGCTGGAGGCCCAGTCCCTGCTCTGGGCTCTCGACCCGATCCAGACCGCGCTCGAAGGGGAGGTGGTGGTGAGCGTGGTCGACCCCGACCACCGCCAGCGGCTCGAGGCCCAGCTTCAGGTGCTGGATGCCCTGCGGCGTCCCCGGCTGCTCACGCTCCAGCCAGAGCGGCCCACCAGCCTGGCGACCCAGCTGGAGAGCGGCGAACGCTTCGAATGGATCGCGGCGCGCCAGCCCTTCCGGGGGCTGGATGCTGGAGCCCAGGCGGCCTGGCTGGAGGCCCTCACCGCCCTGGCAGCACCCGGGGCCGGCGGTCGCTGGCTGTTCAGCCGCCCGCGGCTGGGGCCGGCCGGCAGCCTGGCGGCCCTAGGGGCCGCCGCCTCGGCTCGCCGCGGCCGACGCAACAGCTACGAGACGGCCCTGACCGCAGCGATCCCACTGGAGGAGGCC
>JBAXOO010000086.1:0-6897 GCA_037133235.1 Cyanobium sp. ELA507 | reverse complement strand
AGTCCATGTCACCGAGGAAGTCCTCGATGCCCTGGATGTCGGTGAGGATGCGCACTTCGTCGCCCTCCTTGATCAGGCCCATGGCGGCGCCGCTGACGGGGGCCTTGAGGGGCACACCGGCATCCATCAGGGCCAGGGTGCTGCCGCACACCGAACCCATCGAGGTGGAGCCGTTGGAGCTGAGGCATTCCGACACCACCCGCAGCACGTAGGGGAAGCTCTCCTTGCTGGGCAGCACCGGCACCAACGCCCGCTCGGCCAAGGCGCCGTGGCCGATCTCGCGGCGGCCGGGGGAGCGCATGGGCCGGGTTTCGCCAACCGAGAACGGTGGGAAGTTGTAGTGGTGCAGGTAGGTCTTCTCGGTGGACGGGTTGAGGTCGTCGAGCTCCTGGGCATCGCTCGGTGTGCCGAGGGTGGCGCAGGAGAGCACCTGGGTGAGGCCGCGCTGGAACAGGCCTGAGCCGTGCACCCGCTTGGGCAGCACGCCCGCCGCCGCCTGGATCGGACGGACCTCATCGAGGTTGCGCCCGTCGACGCGCTTGCCCTCCTTGAGGATCTGCTCGCGCATCAACTTCTTGGTGAGGCTCTTGAAGCTGTTGCCCAGCACCTTGTTGTTGCCGCTCACCACCAGCCTGACGGCGTCGTCGTCTTTGAGGGTGGCGATCTTTTCGCCCACGCTGGCCTTGATGGCATCGAGCTTGCCATCGCGCTCAGCCTTGGTCTGGCTGAACTGCTTCAGCACCTCACCAATCGGCTTGGCGCATTCCTTCTCCAGGAAGGAGGGAAGGGCTGGATCTTCCACCTTGGGCTCGGCAATCACCTGCTCGATACCCAGGTCGCTGAGCAGCTTGAGCTGGGCCTTGATCAGTTCGCCCACGGCTTCGTAACCGAAGTCGATCGCCTCGATCACATCTTGCTCGGGCAACTGATTGGCGCCGGCCTCCACCATCACCACACCGGCGGGGGTGCCGGCGACTACCAGGTCAAGCTCGCTGCGCTCAATCTCGCGGTAGCTGGGGTTGAGCACAAAGTCGTCGCCCAGCAGGCCCACGCGCACGGCTGCCATCGGGCCGGCGAAGGGCATCTTGGCCAGCAGGCAGGCGATCGAGGCGCCCGTCACGGCGAGCACGTCGGGGGGAACGCGCTCATCGAGCGACAGCACGGTGGCCACCACCTGGATGTCGTCCCGCAGCCAGGAGGGGAAGAGGGGCCGTAGGGGGCGGTCAATCAGCCGGGTGGGGAGGATGGCGGGCTCGGGGGGGCGGGCTTCACGACGAAAGAAGCTGCCGGGGATGCGGCCGGCGGCGTAGAGCCTCTCCTCGTAGTCGCAGGTGAGGGGGAGGAAATCGATGCCTTCGCGGCCCTTGGCGCGGGTGGCGGTGACGAGTACCGAGGTATCACCGCATTCGACCAACACCGAACCCCCGGCTTGGGGGGCAAAACGACCGGTGGTCAGTCGGATCTCCCGACCATCGAAGGAGACCGACTGCGTTTGTCCTTGCACTGGGCTTTATGTCCTTTTGTTGTCTTCGCCATTCTCGCATCCGACCATCTCGGCCCTGGGGCGTCAGAGGACGCTAAGGCTCTAGCCGTTTGGCAAAGAGGGTGCTGGACAAATACCAAGTGGCTTTTGAAGTCGTAGGCGCCGGACCATCTGCCCGGCGCCTACTAGCAACAACAAGCCTGTCCGACGCGAAAAGGCGCTGTTCGAATCTGGATGGCCCCTCAGCTCCGAGCTTGCAGCGCTGGGGGGCACTTCGGCCCGCTGGCTCACCAGCTCGACTTCACCACGCCAGGCAGTTCACCCTTGTGGGCCCGCTCGCGCAGTTGGTTGCGGCAAAGACCGAAATCGCGGTACACACCCCGGGGCTTGCCGGTGGCCCAGCAGCGGTTACGCACGCGCACACGGGCACTGTTGCGGGGCAGGGCCTGGATCTTGCGGTGGATCTCGAGGCGCTCCATGGGATCGGCAGCGGCCTCAAAGGCCTCCTTGAGGGCGGTGCGCTTAACGGCGAAGCGTTCCACAATTTTTTTGCGCTTGACGTCGCGCGCGATCATCGACTTCTTCGCCATGCGGCCGGATGCTCAGGTCGTAAAGAGCCTCCAACCTTAGCCTGCGACCCGGGAGGGGGAGATCGGGGCGATCCCACAGCCAGAGAAGGCGGGCCGCCGGGCCCTCCAGACCGGTTGGCCTGGGGCACTCGTTTCATGAAGTGCCGCACCCTTCAGCGGGCAATCGGCGCATCGCGGCTGGGGTGGGGCCTTGCGGTGCCGATGACGCGGGGGCTCAACGATGGCGTTGGGCGTTGGCTTTAGTGGCCGAGCCACTGCTGCAGGGCTGGCAGCTGGCTGGTGTCCTTCACGATCAGGATCAGGCTGAGGCCCACCAGAAAGACGAAACCCGACTGCATGAAGGCCATCTGGAACTTTTCGGGCAGGGGGCGGCCCCGCAGGCCCTCCAGCAATAGCAGGGCAAATTGGCCACCATCGAGCATCGGCAGGGGCAGGGCGTTGAGCACCGCCAGGTTGATCGAGATCAGGGCGGTGTAGATGAACAGGCTGGCGCCGCCCTGCTTGGCCAGGGAGGCCCCCATCTCCACGATCTTGACGGGGCCTGACACCTGGCCGGCCGTTTCACCGAAGTGGGTCGCCAGCGTTACAAAGCCTTCCACCGTGCGCTTGGTGAGGGCCACCAGGTCGTGGTTGGCCTGCCACAGGGGTTCGAGGGGGCTGCGGGGGCGGCGGAACACCTCGGTGCCATTGGGTTGGAGCTGGGCACCAATCCGGCCGATGCCGCCCTGGTCTGCAGGGGTGAGGGTGAGGGTGATTGGTTGGTCGCCCCGCTGCGCCTGGACCTTCAGGCCCTGGCCCGGTGCGGTGCGGATTCTCTCCACCAGGTCGGCGACGGCCTGCTGGCCGCCCGCCAGGGGTGCATCGCCCACTCTGACGATGCGATCGCCGGGCCGCAGGCCGGCGGCGGCGGCGGGTTGGCCGCTCTGCACCCCCGCCACCATCACGCCAGGAGTGGTGCTGATGCCCGCCGGAATTCCCACCACCAGGCCCTGGGCCAGGAGCACGGCCCAGGCCAGCAGCAGGTTGGCGATCACCCCGGCGGCGATCACGAGGGCCCGTTGGTGCAGGGGGCGGTTGCGCAGCAGATTGGGATCGTCGGCGGGGAAGGGGCTGTCCTCCTCATCGTCCGGGAAGGCCACGTAGCCCCCCAAGGGGATGGCCCGCAGGGCGTAGACCACGCCGCGGCGGCTGCGTTGCAGCAGGGCCGGCCCGAACCCCACCGAGAAGCCGCTCACCCGGATTCCCTGCCAGGTGGCCGCCAAAAAGTGGCCCGCCTCATGGACCACGATCAGCCCCGCCAGGATCGCCAGTGCGGTGAGAACTCCCATCAACTCCAGAATCCAGTGGGTTCATTCTGGAGGGTGGTGCCCCGCCCTAGCGGCCGGCCATCGGTACGGTCGGCCCAAGGAGCGGATGCATCCCAACCCTGGAGCCCCTCAGGCCTCCGGCACCAGCCGGTCGGTGCCGAAGTAGGGAAGCAGCACGGCGGGTAGGAGCACCGTGCCGTCGGGCTGCTGGCCATGCTCCAGCAGGGCGGCCATGGTGCGGCCGATCGCCAGGCCGCTGCCGTTGAGGGTGTGCACCAGGCGGGTCTTGCCGCCTTCGCGGCAGCGGATCGCCGAGCGGCGGGCTTGGAAGTCGGCGCAGGTGCTGCAGCTGGAGATCTCCCGGTAGGTGCCGGCGCCGGCCAGCCACACCTCCAGGTCGTAGGTGCGGGCTGCCGAGAAGCCCAGATCCCCGGCGCAGAGTTCGATGCGGCGGTAGGGCAGTTCGAGGGCTTCGAGGATGCCCTCGGCGTTGCGGGTGAGCTGTTCGTGGGCCGCCTCAGAGTCCTCCGGCCGGGTGAACCAATACATCTCCACCTTGTTGAATTGGTGCAGGCGGATCAGGCCGCGGGTGTCGCGCCCGTAGGAGCCGGCTTCGCGGCGGAAGCAGGGGGTGTAGGCGGTGTAGCGCAGTGGCAGTTGGTCGGCCTCGATCACCTCATCGCGGTGTAGGGAGGTGAGGGGCACCTCGGCGGTGGGGGTGAGCCAGAGGTCGTCGTCGGCGCAGCGGAAGCTCTCCTCGGCGAACTTCGGCAGCTGCCCCGAACCGGTGAGGCTGGCGGTGTTCACCAGGATCGGCGGCAGCACCTCCCGGTAGCCCGAGGCAGTGTGGCGATCGAGCATGAAGCTGATCAGGGCGCGCTCCAGCCGGGCCCCCTGACCCAGCAGGGTCACGAAGCGGCTCTGGGCGATCCGCACCGAGCGCTCCGTATCGACCAGGCCGAGCCGTTCGGCGATCTGCCAGTGCTCCTCAAGCGTTTCCCCTGCGGCGGCTTGGCGCGGCGTGCCCCAGCGCTTCAGCTCCACGTTGTCGACTTCGCTGCGGCCTTCGGGGGTCAGGGGGGAGGGCAGGTTGGGCAGTACCAGCAACTGCTCCCGCAGCCGGCTTTCGAGGGCTTTCTCCTCCTCCTCCAGACCGGCCACCTGTTGCTTGATGCGGTTGCCCTGCTCGCGCAGGCCGGCCACCTCCGGCCCATCGGGGCTGGCGCCAGCGCGGATCAGCTGCCCCACCTCCCGACCGATGCGATTGCCCTCGGCCTGCAGGCTGCTGCGCTGTTCCTCCAGGTCCCTTTCCTGGCGGGCGATCTGCTGGAGGCCCGTGAGGTCGAGTTCGAGGCCCCGGCGGCCGAGCTGCTGGCGGATCAGCTCCGGGTTATCGCGCAGCAGGCGCTGGTCCAGCACGGGTCGGGGGGCGGATGGGGCGAAGCCTAGGGGTCGATCGCCTCGACATTGCCGGGTGCCCTCGCCAAGGTGGGCCGAGTACGCCGATGGGCTGCTGGCCTCCGATCCGCCCGCTGAAAACGTTCCCGGCTCCGAATCCGCCGCGATCCGGGACCTGGAGGAGACCGTGAGGCTGGATCCAGACCACGGTCCCAGCTGGCACCAGCTCGGGCAGTTGCTCGTGCGGGTGGGTCGTTACGGCGACGCGCTGCCCTGCCTGATCCGGGCCGCCGAGCTTGAGCCCGCCAATGGGCTTTGCCGCTCGGAACTGGGCCACCTCTTCCGCAACCTCGATTTCGTCAACGAGGCCATTCACTGGCATGGGGAGGCCCTGGCCCTGGAGCCCGATTCCCTGGTGCTGCAGCTCAACCATCTGTTTGTGCTGCCGATGGTGGCGGCCTCGATGGAGCAGATCGCCTGGTGCCGGGAGCGCTGCGAACGGGGATTGGAAGTCCTGGAGGCAGGGCCGCCCCTGCGGGCTGACCTCGGCAACGTGATGATCTGCCACCCCTTTTATCTGCTCTATCAGGACTGCGATGACCGGGCCCTTCTCGAGCGCTATGGCCGCCTGATCTCACGCTGCTTCACACCCCAGCTCCAGGCGCCTGGGCCGTCGTTCCGAACCGTTCCCTTAGGCGGACGGCGCCTTCGGATCGGCTTCCTTTCCGGTTTCTTCTACGACCACAGCAATGCCCGCGCCTTCGAGGGGTTGATTCGCCACCTCGATCGCGGCGAATTTGAGGTGGTGCTGATCCACCTCGCCCAATCGCCCCACGATGCGGTTCGATCCCGGATCGAAGCCTGCTGCGACACGGTGGTGACCTTGCCTGCGCCCCTCAACGGGGCATCGGCGGCCCTGGCGGCCCTGGAGCTCGACCTGCTCTTCTTCACCGACATCGGCATGCACCCTTTCATCACGATGCTGGCGGCGCAGCGCTTGGCACCAGTGCAGGCCACCGGCTGGGGGGTTCCCCAGACCTCCGGCCTGCCAAGCATCGATTACTACGTGTCGGGAGAGCTGGTTGAGCCCCCCGGTGCCGAGGAGCTTTACAGCGAAAAGCTGGTGTGCCTGAGCGGCCTTCCCTGCTGCTATCTCTCGGAATCCCTGGAGGCGAGCACCCTGCCGCGCGATTACTTCCTGCTGCCGCCGGATGTGCCCCTATGGGGCTGTTTGCAGCGCCTGGAGAAGTATCCGCCCGATTTCGATGCAACCCTCGAGGCGATTGCCCGGGCGGTGCCGGAGGCTTTGTTTGTGTTTGTGGAGGAGCAGGTGCCTTCCCTCACGGCCTTCTTCCTGCAACGGCTGGAGCGCAGCGCGCCGGCGGTGCGGGAGCGGGTGGTGATGCTGGGCCGGATGAACCGCGCCGAATTCCTGGCCCTGGCGGGTTGTCTGGATGTGCTGCTCGATCCATTCCACTTCGGCAGCGGCATCACCCTCTACGAAACCCTCCATGGCGGCACCCCCGTGGTGACCCTGGAGGGGCGTTTCCTGCGCTCCCGCTTCGTGGCCGCCGCCTACCGGCTGATGGAGGTGGTGGATCCGCCGGTGGCCGGCACTCCTGCCGAGTACGTCGAGCGGGCCGTGGCCCTGATGAAGGATCCCCAGCGGCGGGCCGAACTCCAGCAGGAGATTGCCCTCAAGGCCAGGGCCAAGCTCTACGACCGGTTGGATTACGTGCGCGGATTTGAGGCGTTCGCGAAGCGGGCGGTGGCCGCTCAGAGCACCTGAATCACTTCACTCACCTCGGGGATGGCTTCGCGCAGCTTGCGCTCGATCCCCATCTTGAGGGTCATGGTGCTGCTGGGGCAGGAGCCGCAGGCGCCCTGCAGCCGCACCTTCACGATCGGGCCATCGATCTCAACGATCTCCACGTTGCCGCCATCGGCCATCAGGTAGGGGCGTAGCTCATCGAGCACCCGTTCGACGTTGGGGATGGTGAGGGCGCGGGGATCGGCCGACGCCGCATCGGCAGCGACTGATTCCGTGGGTGGCGTCTCGGTAGCGAGCGGGGTTTCGGTGGTCATGGCAAATCGGGATGCTGGCTTTGAGCTTAGGAAC
>JBAXOO010000085.1:0-6931 GCA_037133235.1 Cyanobium sp. ELA507 | reverse complement strand
CCCTTTCTAGGTTGCGGCGGTTGGGGGCTGCCCAGCCTCAGCCTGTCAGTGCCGCTTCAACGTCGGTGGCGGCGAAGTCGTGCCCTTTGAACAACAGGGGTGCTTCCAGGGCCCTGGCCAGGCCATAGCTGAAGCAGTCGCCGAAGTTGAGGGCCGCCCGGTGCTGCCCCTTGCCGAAACGGCGCCAGCCCACCAGCGCCCAATGCACATGGATAACCTCCAACGGCACGGTGGTGATGTCGGCCGCTGCCAGCAAGCGGTCGAGTTCGGCCTGGCCGGCCTCGCCGATCTGCCGCTCGATCACCAGACGGGTTTCCAGGAGGGTGGCGGTGGAGAGTTGCCTGGGGCCAGCCTGGCTGAGCCGCGCGATCAGGGCCTCGGCTTCCGGCTCCACCTTGAGGATCGCCAGCAGGGCGGAGGTGTCGATCACCATCACGAATCAGTCGGCAAGCCCCATCAGGCGGGGAGGCCCATTTCGTCGTAGAGCTCCGCCTGTAGTTCGGAGCTGCTGCGTCGATCCGGCCAGGGGAGTTCGCGGCAGCGGCTGAGCAGCTGGTGCAGCGCCTCTCGGCGGGCCGCTTCTTCTTGGCCTGGTGCGGCGGTGCGGCAGCGATTGAGTTCGGCGCGGAGGGCCTGACGCACGGCGTCGGTGACGCTGGTGCCCCGATGGTCCGCCAATTCGCGGGCCATGGCATGGACTTGCTCGTCCTTGATGTTCATGCCCATGGCTTGAAGTGGTAGAAACTTGAATAACTCTACCGTCAGCACCCGCTGTCGAGGATGGTGCCTTAACGGATGTGATGGATGTGATGGATGTGCAGCGATGTCCGCCGGTCGCGGCGGAACTCCGCGAAGGCCAGGGCGTAAGCGAGCTTGGAAACCACGCTCCGCAGGACCTGGAGCTTCCGATGTGGGTGAGCGGATCGCTGCGAATGGGGCAGCCCCAGCCCATAGCGATCTCGCCATGGCGGTTTATGCGAGTGAGGGACGCTTCCACGCCCAGGCCTGCTACCACTACCACTTCTCCCGGGCTACCTAGAAGGCACGCAAGGCGGTCTTGCTGGCCCTCGATCAGGAGCCCGAGCGAACCCACTCGATCGGGCGGTTGCTTTGCGCCCTGGAGTTGCTCGGCATCGAAACAGCCCCGTTGCGCCAACTGCCGCTGAAACCGCTGCAGCGAATGACCACCGCCAGCCGCTACCCGGATGGCGATGAGGCTCCGGTGGATCTGTTCGACGACCGGGATGGGGCGCTGGCCTTTGGGCGATCAGCGATGTCTCCAGGCTTGGGCCTCGCAGCCGCAACCTGATCACCACCGAGGCCAGCAGCGTGCTGATCAGCCATGTGTCGCTGTGGGAGATCGCCATCAAGCACGCCTTGGCCCGCAGCGACATGCCGGTCTCTGCTGCCCAGGCGATTCCGTGGGCTCAGGAGTGCGGCTTCGAGCTCCTCCAGCTTGACCTCCCCCACCTGCTGACGCTCGAGCAGCTGCCCCTGCATCACCGCGATCCGTTTGACTGCTTGCTCGTGGCCCATTCAGCCATGCCTGCCGGAGCGTTCTGCTCGCCTGGGCTGACGCTCAGGTAAAAATCTGGCGCTCAAACTGAGAACCGTATTGGCTACCAAAGCAGGCATACAGCACCTGCCAAAGGGTTGGGCGTTCGCAGATGTGTTCTTCGGCGTCATGCCGGGCCTCGGCGATTCTCTCGGGGCTGAGGGAAAGGGCTCGGCCCAGTTGGGCGAGAAGCTGATCTTCTTCGGGATTGATGAAGGAATTGTCCTGCCTGGACCTGGAGATGCCGGCCACCATGGTGGCTGTCTTGATGGTGAGGAAGTGATGCTCCGGGGCAATGTGGCGGGCGAGCTCTGCCACATCGTTGGGATCGTTCAGGCCATCCTGCCAGGACAGCATTGCGGCCTGCAACTTGTGTTGCTTGCTGAGCGATTCGAGCAGTTCTTCCTCCTCCGCCGAACATTCCCCATCGGCCATGGCCACCAAGTTGAGGATCCTGAGCAGGGCCCCGGAAGATTGCAGATCCATGGCCTGAGGGGCGATTCGATTGTTATCGACGGTCATTGAAGCATTGCCCCGCGGGGTGGATTGTGACCAACCAGCCAGCCCCGCGGGGAGCGATGCGGCAGTTAGCTCCATGCCGGTGGCAACGCTTCCCAGGCTTTGATTTCACCTTGGCCGGGCGACCGGTCCATCGGTCGCCCGGCAGGTGTTCGCCGGAGGCTCAGCGCACGAACAGCAGCTCCTGGTAGGTGGGCAGGGGCCAGAGGTCGTCATCCACCAGGGTCTCGAGGCCATCCACCGCTTCCCGGAGGCTGCCGATCAGCGGCATCAGGGTGCCTGCGCAGTGGTGCAGGTGGCCATGGGTGTCGTGGGGAGGATTACCGAGGCCTTCCTCCAAGGCGCCGCACCGCTCCACCAGCTGGCTGTTGAGGCCGGCGATCGTTTCGGCCATGCTGCGATCGATCGGCAGACCGATCGCTTCTTGATCGCGCAGGGAACGGGCTAGGCGCTCCAGGCTCTCCATCACCACCGGGTAAATCTGGGTGCGGGCGATGCGCAGCGCCAGCCGTGCCTCCACCTCAATGGCCAGGATGTATTGCTCGGCATACACCTCGAAGCGGCTTTCGAGCTCCACCGGTGTGAGCACCCCCTGGCGCTGGAACAGATCGCGGATCTCGGGGCGTTCCAGCACCGGGAGGGCATCGGCACTGGTGCGCAGGTTCTCCAGGCCCCGCTCCTCCACCGCCTTGCGGTGCCATTCGCTCGAGTAGCCGTCACCACCGAAGACCACGGCGCCGTGCTCGTCCATGGTCCGCTTCATCACGGCGAAGGCGGCCTCCTGAAGGGGAACCCCGCTGTTGAGTTGCTCCTCCAGCCGATCGCCGATCCACTGGAGCGAATCGGCGAGGATCGTGTTCAAGACCACCAGCGGCCCCGCGACCGACTGCCCGGAGCCCACCGCCCGGAACTCAAAGCGGTTGCCGGTGAACGCGAAGGGGGAGGTGCGGTTGCGATCGCCGGGATCCTTGTTCAGTTCCGGCAGGGTGTCGACGCCGAGGGACATCAGCGCGGCCTCGGTAGAACCCTCCAGGTGGCCGCTCTTGATCTGGTTGTAAACATCCTCCAGCTGGCTGCCGAGATACACCGAGATGATCGCCGGAGGGGCCTCGTTGGCCCCGAGGCGGTGGTCATTGCTGGCGGTGGCAATGACGGCCCGCATCAGGGGGCCGAAGCAGTGCACGCCCCGGATCACCGCCGCGCAGAAGATCAGGAACTGCAGGTTGGCGTGGGGGGTCTTGCCGGGATCGAGCAGGTTGCCCTGGGTGGCATTGCCGATCGACCAGTTCACGTGCTTGCCGCTGCCGTTGACGCCGGCGAAGGGCTTCTCATGCAGCAGGCAGGTGAGGCCATGCTTCTTGGCCGTGCTGCGCAGCACGGTCATCGTGAGCTGCTGGTGATCGGTGGCCACGTTCGCGGCCTCGAAGTAGGGGGCGATTTCGAACTGGCCGGGCGCCACTTCGTTGTGGCGGGTCTTGGCGGGGATGCCGAGCCGGTAGAGCTGGGCCTCCACGTCCTGCATGAACACCTGCACCCGCTCCGGGATGGCCCCGAAGTAGTGGTCGTCGAACTGCTGACCCTTGGCCGGCGGAGCGCCGAACAGGGTGCGGCCAGCCAGCAGCAGATCGGGTCGCAGGGCGGTGTAGCTGGAATCGATCAGGAAGTACTCCTGCTCGGCGCCGCAGCTGGAGTTCACCGGGGCGATCTCGGTTTCGCCGAGCAGCTTGAGCAGCCGCTGGGCCTGCTTGTTCATGGCGGCGTTGGAGCGCAGCAGCGGCGTTTTTTTATCGAGCGCCTCGCCGGTCCAGCTCACGAACACGGTGGGGATGCAGAGCGTCACGCCGTTGGGGGTGCGCATCAGCCAGGCGGGGCTGGTGACATCCCAGGCGGTGTAGCCGCGGGCCTCGAAGGTGGTGCGCAGGCCGCCGTTGGGGAAGGAGGAGCCGTCGGGCTCACCCTGCACCAGCAGCTTGCCGGAGAACTCGGCGATCGCCTTGCCGTCGGACTGGGGCGCGATGAAGCCGTCGTGCTTCTCGGCGGTGAGGTTGGTGAGGGGATAGAAAACGTGGGCGTAATACAGGGCGCCGCGGGCGCTGGCCCAGTCCTTCATCGCCTGGGCCACCACATCGGCCACCGAGGGGTCGAGCTTGCTGCCTTCGCGGATCGAGCGCTGAATCGAGCGGAATACCCCTTTGGGCAGCGCTGATCGCATCGATTCGAGGCCGAAGACATCACTCGCCCAGATCTCCTCCAGGGGCGCAGCCGGCTCGACCGGCGTGGGAGGCCGATGCAGAATCGTCTGGAGGGCTTGGAGGCGGGCTGGGGACGGCATGGTGGGTCTAGGCGGCAGGGGAGATTACTCCGATCCACCCAACACAACCGACGGTGCCCTCTGTTGCCATGGTCGCTACATAAAGAGGAGGGGCCTTGGCGCAGATCGCCTTCAGGCCGATCCGCCCCCCGGCCGGCGTTCACCAGGGGCGGCTCACCCCGCTGCAACCACACCATCCGAGTCTTCAGGGCGCATAGGCTGCAGGGCAGTGGATTCGCCCCAAGCGCTTTGTCTTCGTTTTCTTTTGATGTGGTGAGCGATTTCGATCGCCAGGAGCTGGTGAACACCCTCGATCAGGTGCGCCGCGATGTGGGCCAGCGCTACGACCTCAAGGACTCGGGCACCGAGATCGAGCTGGAGGAGGGCAGCCTCACGATCACCACCGCCAGCGACATGACCCTCGATGCGGTGGTGGATGTGCTGCGCCAGAAGGCCACCAAGCGGGATCTTTCGCTGAAGATCTTCGATTTCCAGACCCCCGAAGCGGTGGGGGGCAACAAGGTGAAGCAGCAGGTGTTGCTGCGCAAGGGGCTCAGCCAGGAGCTGGCCAAGCAGCTCTCCAAGACCGTGCGCGACGAGCTCAAGAAGGTGACCGTGGCGATCCAGGGCGACAGCCTGCGCATCACCGGCAAAAGCAAGGACGACCTCCAGCAGGCGATCCAGCTGCTCAAGGCCCAGGACGTGGAGCTACCGCTGCAGTTCGAGAACTATCGCTGAGGAGCCTGACAATGCTTCCTTGCGAGGAGGGCTGGATCGAATGCGTCAGTTGGTTGGTGTTTGTTGTGCCATGAAAAACTATTGTGAAGTCTTCATGGTCGTTTGAATTGGTAGTGACGGATCGATTTTTTGTTTGGGCTGAGTAAGGTTTAAGAATTTCCAAAAGGCTATTCACGGCAGGTCGATCGCGATCGTGGTGGTCCATCTGGCTACCGCCGAGCGTCTATGTCTTGCCCGGCCTTGCCTTGTGCGCCGCTGGCGCCCTAGTCCCTGCGCGATGATCGGCCCAACATCGACCAACACCCCCCACGACCGCCATGGCGCCATCGGGCTCGGAGGGTGGCGGCGGGGGCTGGCGGTTCTGGATCGACCGCGGGGGCACTTTCACCGACCTGGTGGGCCAGGAGCCGGATGGCTCCCTGGTGGTGCGCAAGGTGCTGTCGGATTCCGCCGATCCCGCGGTGGCCGCCATCCGTGAGGTGCTCGGCCTGGAGGCGGGCCAGCCCCTGCCGGATGGCCTGGTGGAGGAGGTGCGGCTTGGCACCACCGTGGCGACCAATGCCCTGCTCGAGCGCCGCGTGGCACCGGTGTTGCTGCTGGTGAACCAGGGCTTCGCCGATCTTGCCGCCATCGGCGACCAGCACCGGCCCGACATCTTTGCCCTGCGGATCGAGCGGCCAGAGCTGTTGCCCTATCGGGTGCTGGAGGTGCCGGGGCGCTTGGCGGCTGACGGCAGCGAGGTGGAGCCTCTGGGCCGCGGGCCGGAGCTGGAGGCCCGCATCTTGGAGGCCCGCGCCGCTGGGCTGCGCAGCTGCGCCGTGGCCCTGCTCCATGCCGTGGTCAACCCGGCCCACGAGCTGGCCCTAGGGGCCTGGTTGGAGGAGCTGGGGTTTGCACCGGTGCTGCTCTCCCATCGGGTTGGCGGGCTGCCCCGGTTGTTGCCCCGCCTGCACACCACCCTGGTGGAGGCCGCGGTGCGGCCGGTGTTGCGGGCCTACCTCGGCCAAGTGCAGCACTCTTTGGGGGCGGCCACCCGCCTGCGGGTGATGACCTCTTCCGGGGTGCTCCAGGCCCCCGACCAGCTGCTCGCTAAGGACACGATCCTTTCCGGTCCGGCCGGTGGCCTGGTGGGGGCCGTGGCTGTGGCCCGTTCGGCGGGGTTGGCTGGCCGGCCGATCATCGGCTTCGACATGGGCGGCACCTCCACCGATGTGTTCCATGCCGGCGCTGGGCCCCCGGCGGCTGGGGGCGAGGGGCACTTCGCTCTGGAGCTCAACCCTGAAACCCACGTGGCCGGCCTGCGGCTGCAGGCCCCCACCCTGCCGATCCACACGGTGGCGGCCGGTGGTGGTTCAGTGGTGAGGCTGGAGGGCGGCCGGCTGCAGGTGGGACCTCTCTCCGCCGGGGCGGATCCGGGTCCGGCCTGCTATCGGCGCGGTGGGCCGCTCACGATCACCGACGCCAACCTGCTGCTGGGGCGGTTGCCGGAGGGGGCGCTGCCGGCGGTGTTTGGGCCAGGGGGCGATCAACCTCCCGATGCCGCGATTGTGCGGCGAGGTTTTGAGGTGTTGGCCGCTGAGCTAGCGGGCCAGGTCGATGGTTCGCATGCGCAGGAGAGCTTGGATGGCTGCGAGGGCCAATCGGCCCGCCAGCCGGCTCGGGAGTCTGTTCAGTCCGCTGTCGACCGGCCGGTGGGCCTGGCGGGCGGGGTGGACCCTCCGGCCATGGTGAAAACCCGCGCCGCTGTTTCGCCGGAAGGGCCAGGATCGACGGGCCTCACCGGGGCGGAACCGGACCGGTCTTGGGGG
>JBAXOO010000084.1:0-6965 GCA_037133235.1 Cyanobium sp. ELA507 | reverse complement strand
CGCAGCTTGCGGCGCAGGTTATTGAGGTGGGTCTTCACCGTGTCCTCGCCCGCCTCGGTGTCGAACGACCAGAGCTGCTCCAGCAGCTGGCCGCGGCTGATCAGCCGGCCCGGATGGCGCAGGAACCATTCCAGCAACTGACGTTCTCGCAGAGTGAGCAGCAGCGGCACCCCGCTGCAGCGAACCTGCCCGGCCGCGGCATCGAGTGCCAGAGCGCCCCAGCGCAGGGTGGCGCTCTGGTAGGGCCGATCGGCCCGGCGCTCCAGGGAGCGGATCCGCACGGCCAGCTCCGCCATGCGGAAGGGTTTCACCACATAGTCGTCGGCGCCGCCGGCCAAGCCCGCCACCACATCCTCGAGCCCATCGCGGGCGGTGAGCATCAGCACCAGGGTGGTGGAGCCGCGGCGGCGCAGCTCCCGCACCACCGAGAGTCCGTCCATCCCGGGCATCATCCAGTCCAGCAGGGCCAGGTCGTAGAGATCGGACCCATCGAGGGCGGCGAGCGCCTGCCGGCCATCGACCACCCAGGTCACGCTGTGCCGTTCCCGCTCCAGGTAAGCCACCAGGGGCTCGGCCAGCCGGCCATCGTCCTCAGCCAACAGGATGCGCATCGCGGTCGGGTTGGAGACAGGCCGGCGACGGTTCCGGCAGCTGCAGGGTCGTGATCCTGCCCTCGCCATCGTGATGCACCGTGCACTGGCGGGCGTGACGGGCCCGGAACAGTTCGGCCTCCTCCAGCCCGAAGGCCTGGGCCATGGTGTGGCGCTCCGGATCGGCCAGGGGGGGCAGACGCAGCTGGGCATCGCGCCGGCCGCCCACCGCCACTAGGGGCATCCCCACCGCCCCAGCCAGGACCAGCCGCGGAAGAATGCGGCCGAGCGGAGCGGCCAGCAGGCTGAGGGACCCCCCCCAGAGCGCCAGGGTGAGCAGCTGGATCGCCTGGCGCGCTGGCTGGCCGCGGGAGGCGCGCAGATCAAGGATCGGGGAAAAAGGGGACACCGAAGTCAGCGAGGCTGAACATCTCCAGCCTGCGGGGATCCCGTGCAGAAATCGGCAAGACCAGCATCACGCAGCAGCCGCATATCCGCCGCTCCTTAGGCCCTCACCCCCCGGTCCGGACTCACCCAGCGGGCCCGCTGGTGGCGGGGACGCCCCAGCTGGCGTGGCACGGCCACCAGGATCGCGGCGATGCTCACCAGCCAGAAGGCCAGGGGATACCAGATCAGCCAGAAGCCATTGCGCAGCAGCCCCCGGTCGTAGGGGCGATCCAGCAGGATCCCCACCATTCCCTGCACCAGGGCCACGGCTAGCAGCAGGGCCACGGGCCCCCGCAGCAGGGCAGGCGGCAGGAGCGACGCCCCATGGGCGGGGGCCAGGGCATCCAGCAGCAGGGAGAGCGCCGCGCTGAGCGCCAGGGTCCAGGCCCAGATCAGGCTGAGCAAGGGTTCGAGCAGGAAGGGCAACAGCTGCCACTGGCGGGGCCGCACTAACAGATCCAAGTTGGCCCGCAGCACCTCCACGCCCCCTTCGGCCCAGCGCAGCCGCTGGCGCCATAGGCCCGTGAGGGTTTCGGGCATCAGGATCCACACCAGGGCGTGGGGTTCGTAGGTCACCTCCCAGCCGGCCCGCTGCAGCCGCCAGGTGAGGTCGATGTCCTCGGTGAGGCGTTCGGGGTTCCAGTAGCCCACCTCGTGGAGGGCGCGACGCCGGAAGGTGGCCACGACGCCGGATACGCAGAACAGGCCCCCGAGCTGGGCCTGGGCCCGTTTGATCAGGCCGATGATCATGCCGAATTCGATCACCTGCAGCCGGCCGAGCAGGGTGGTGCGGTTGCGGATGCGGGGGTTGCCGGTCACGGCGGCCAACCGGGGGCGCTCCTGCAGATGGCGCACCATCCAGCCCACCGCCTGGGGATCGAGCAGGGCATCGCCATCGATGCACACCAGCCATTCGTGGCGCGCCAGCAGGGCGCCGGCCCGCAGGGCGAGGGCCTTGCCTTGGTTGGTGGCCAGATGCACCACCCGCAGCCGCGGCTCCCGCAGCGCCCAGGCATCGAGCTGGGCGCCGGTGTCATCGCTGCTGCCGTCGTTGATGGCGATCACCTCCCAGTCGGGCCAGTCGAGATCCAGGGCGGCGCTAAGGGTTTCCGCCAGGGTGTCGGCTTCGTTGAAGCAGGGGATCAGCACGCTCACCGCCGGCCGGGGCAGGTCCACCTCCGGAGGGCGCAGGAGATGGCGCTCCCGCCGCTCTGGCCCTGCGCTGAAGCGCAGCGCCAGCAGCAGGGTGATCAGGGCCACCACCAGGGGATAGCCCACCAAAACCATGCCGATGGCGGCGGTCATTTCGGCGCGGCAGGGCCCGCCAGATCCGGGGCGCTGGAGTGGCCGGCCAGCACCGGCTGGATCTGGGCGGGATCGGGGGTGCCGCGGTGGGGGTTGTCGGGGTAGTAGCCGAGATGGCGGGCACCGAGCCGGTACAGCAGCCGCATCTGATCCGCCAGATCGGTGGAGGGAAGGTCGTGGCCCCGGCGCCAGTCGGTGCTCTGCAGCTCAAGCAGGCCCCGCTGCAGACCCTCGGGCTGCTGGCGCAGGGCCTCCACCAGGGCCGTGAGGAAGGCGTTTGGATCGGCCGCCTTCTCCATGTAGGGCATCGCCATGACGGCGGTGAAGTCGTAATCGCGCAGGGCGTCGTCGAGGGATTGGGCGTACCAGGCCTCGGCGTGGGGATTGAGCACCACCTGGGCATAGAGGTTGCGGGCGGTGACCAGCTGGAGCTGGTTGCGCCGCACCAGGGCGGCCAGTTCCAGGGTGAGCCCCTCCAGTAGGTCGGTCTTGCGGGTGGTCCAGATGCCCAGGAAGTGGTCATCGGCACGAATGGCGGCCAGGTCGGCCGGTAGGCCCCAGCTGCGGTAACGGCGCAAGGCCGCCGGACTGGCGTCCTCGTAGTCGCTGAGGGTCACGTCGTCGTGGAAGAGCAGACCGTCGAAGGTGGCCGCGCGGGAGAGGTCCTCGTAGATGCGCCGCACCCGGGCCATCGCGGCCGGGGCGAAGGGGGAGAGGCGGGGGTAGCCCATCGCCAGGTGGCCGCTGCGGTTGGGCTGGGTCACCACCTTCTCCGAGGCCGGCACCACGGCGATCGGAAACTGGAAGGCCAGCACCGGCATCCAGGCATAGAGGCGCCGCACCGGGGTGCGGGTGCGGATCTCCCAGGCCACATGGCTGAACAGATCGTCCCGCACCGGCAGCTCGCGGTTGGGGAAATACAGCGCATCGGCGGCGCCGTTGCCATCCGGATCGGCGAAGGCCTGCAGGTACACCGTGTTGACCCCCATCGCCCGGATGCGGCTCAGCAGGAGCTGCAGGTTGCGTTCGGTCTGGGCGGGATTGGGGTC
Organism: Cyanobium sp. ELA507; assembly: GCA_037133235.1. GTDB lineage: Bacteria > Cyanobacteriota > Cyanobacteriia > PCC-6307 > Cyanobiaceae > Cyanobium. The sequence continues at coordinate 3,574 of JBAXOO010000084.1, read as the reverse complement.
GTGGATGTTGTCGAGATCCACGTGCATCACCTTGGCGGCGCGGGCGTTGTCACCCACGTTGCGGCGGCGCAGCTCCAGCTCCAGGGCAAGGGCGGCCGGGGTGGACACCTCGTGGGACACCAGGATGCGGCGCAGGGCTGAAATGCCGACGCCCGCACCGTTAGCGCCGTCGTCGAGGTTGAGCCCAACCGGCATGCCAGCGGCGGCGGCAACCGCGGCGGCGGTGGTGTTGTAGCGGCCGTAAGGCCACACCACCACGCGGGGGCGCCGGCCGAGCTGGCGTTGCAAAAGGGCGCTGTTGCGCTCCAGGTCGCTGGAGAGGCGGCGGCGGTAGGCGGCCTCCCCTTCGTAGCCAGCCCCAGGGTCCCAGCGACGGGTGGTGGTGGCGGGCATGGAATTGCCCTGGGGATTGCCGCGGATGCCGTGATGGAGATCCCAGGTGTGGCTGGCCACCTCCACCAGGCCGCTGCGCTGCATGGTCCGCAGCTCGTCCCAGCTGAGCAGCTGCTCGCGCTTGATCTGACCATCCCCGAAGGCCACCAGGCCGCTGCGGGGTTCGAGCCAGCGCCCCACCAGGGCCACCACCGCCGGGGCGTGCAGACGCTGGAGCACCGGGAAGGCGCCGGTCCAAACGCTGCGGTAGCCGTCGTCGAAGCTGAGCAGCACCGGATGGGCCGGCAGCGCCTGGCGCCCCGCCGAGGCCGCTAGCACCTGATCCACCGATACGAAGTGGTAACCGTGGTCCACCAGCCACTCCAAATGGGTGGCGAAATCGGCGGGGCGGACGGCGTAATCGGGGATCGCGGCCCGCTCGGGATCGGCGATCTCGTGGTAGGCCAGCACCACCAAGCCCCCCAACCGATCGGCGGCAGGGGCGCTGGCGCGGCTGGCGGCCCGCAGATGGCGCGGCTGGAGAACCTCCAGCGCTAGCCCCAGGAGTAGGAAGGGCAGCAATAAGAGCAGGCGGCGCAAGCGGATCCGGTGGCGAAGGCCCTGAACTGTGAAGCAGTGCTGGCAAGACGACGGCAAGGAACCCTGGTGTCTGGGGGGCCTGCCGCCGCTCGGTCTGGCGGGACACGTTCGGCGCGATGCAGCCGATCCTTCAGAACGACTGCTCAGGCCTTTAATCGAGGCTGATCCCGGGCCTGGAATTCGGGAATCCCGAGGGCCGCCAGCCGGGCGGTGAGCTCCTCGCCGTCGCCAAGCGGCACCCGTAGGGCCGGACCTTCATTGAGCCGCAGCACCGGCACCGCGCCGCAGGCACCGAGGCAGCCGCTGCCCTGCAATTCCCAGTCGCCACTGCGGTGGCCTTCCCCCGCCACCCCTAGGTGGGCTGCAAGGGCGGCCAGCAGCCGTGGCGCACCGTTCACGAAGCAGGCGGTGCCCCGGCATACGGAGATGCGCTGGAGCGCCGGGGCCCTGCGCTGGAAGAGGTGATAAAAACTCGCCACCCCGTAGACCCGGCTGAGGGGCAGCTGCAGCTCCCGGGCCACCTGGTGCAGGGCTTGGCGGCCCAGGTAGCCCTGGAGCTGTTGCACCTGGTGCAGCACCTCGATCAGGGACTCGGGGGCCCCACCCTGCCGCTGCACCAGCTCCGCGATAGCCGTGGCGAGGCTGTCCCTGGCGGTGAGGCTGTCCCCGGCGGCGAGTCCAAGGCCCATTCCCCCCTGGTCCCGCTCACCCTGCAGGCCGTCTGAATGAGCGCCTGGATGGGTCCCCCAATGGCCCAGCGCATTGCCCATCGAGTTGCCCATCGAATGGCCCACCGAATTGCCGCCAGGACAGGCCATGCCGGGGCCAAGCACCTGCCTCCGTGTTAACACCACCCCGGCCGTGGGAACGGGGGCTTCCCCTGGTCTCCGTGAGCGCCCGTGCCCCAGGGCACCGGCCCCCAGGTCCTTCCCCATCTGGATTCGTTGGCCACAGCCGCCGCCTTCCCAGCCCTTCAGCCGCCGCAGGCTGGGGCTGATTCGCCCCCCTGATGCGGCGCTGGGCCGACGGGCGCCACGGCGGAACCTAGGGCGGAGACCCTGGCAAAAGCTTTCATGCGCGTGCTGCTGGTCTACCCCTGCCCCCCCCGCACCTTCTGGAGTTTCGATGGGGCCCTGGAGCTGGTCGGCTGCCGGGTGCTGCTGCCTCCCCTTGGCCTGATCACGGTGGCGGCATTGCTGCCCAAACACTGGCAAGTGCGTTTGGTCGACACCCAGATCCGCCCGGTGCGGGAGGACGAATGGGCCTGGGCCGAGCTGGTGATCCTTTCCGGGATGATCGTGCACAAGCGGGATCTGGCCCGCCAGATCGAACTGGCCCGCTCCTGGCAGGTGCCGGTGGCGGTGGGCGGTCCCTTCGCCTCCTCCACGCCCGATGCCCCCGAGCTGGCTGGGGCCGATTACCTGATCCTCGATGAGGGGGAGATCACCATCCCCCAGTTCGTGACTGCGGTGGAGGCCGGCGTGGCGGGGGGGCGCTTCAGCGCCGCTGGCGAAAAGCCCGACCTCACCACCTCGCCGGTGCCCCGCTTCGACCTGCTCGATCTGGACGCCTACGACACCATGGCTGTCCAGTTCTCGCGGGGGTGTCCCTTCCAGTGCGAGTTCTGCGACATCATCGTGCTCTATGGCCGCAAGCCCCGCACCAAGACCCCCCGTCAGTTGTTGCTCGAACTGGCGACGCTCCATGACCTGGGTTGGCGCGGTGATGTCTTTTTGGTCGACGACAACTTCATCGGCAATCGCCATAACGTGCGCCTCCTGTTGCCCGAGTTGCTTGATTGGCAGCAGCGGCATCGCTACCCCTTTTCATTCATCACCGAGGCCTCCCTCGACCTGGCCGCCGATGGCCCACTGATGGTCGCCATGGTGGCCTGCCGCTTCCGCCGGGTGTTCCTCGGCATCGAGACCCCGGACACCGGCAGCCTGGTGGGGGCCGGCAAGCTGCAGAACACCCGCGCCCCCCTGGAGGAGGCGGTTGACACGATCACCAGCCATGGCCTGCAGGTGATGGCCGGTTTCATCCTCGGCTTCGATGGTGAGGCTTCGGGGGCGGGCGGGCGCATCGTCGATTTCGTGGCCGCCACGGCCATTCCGGTGGCGATGGTGGGGGTGCTGCAGGCCCTACCCAACACCGCCCTGTGGCAGCGCCTGGCCCGGGAGGGGCGCCTGCTCAGCGGCGACAACCGCTTCGATGCCGGGGTGCAGACCCACCTGCTCAACTTCGTTCCGACGCGGCCGATCGGTGAGATCGCCGCGGAATTCCTGGAGGCCTTTGATCGTCTCTACGACCCCCGCGCCTACCTGGAGCGGGTGTTTGCTTATTGCCGCAAGCTGCCGCCAACCCGCAAGAGCCAGCACTGGCGGCCGTGGCACCTCGCCAGGCGGATCCGGGCCCTGGCCATCCTGGTCTGGCGCCAGGGGGTGCAACGCCAGACCCGCTGGCCCTTCTGGCACCATCTGGCGGTGATGCTGCTGAGCCGCCCCGCCCTCCTGGAGGACTACCTCTGGATGCTGGCCCTTGAGGAGCACTTCCTGGCCTACCGCAGCGAAGTGAAGCAGCAGGTCAACGACCAGCTCGACAC
>JBAXOO010000083.1:0-7001 GCA_037133235.1 Cyanobium sp. ELA507 | reverse complement strand
ATCACATTCACGCTGATCGAGGTGGGGGCCAAGTTCGAAGCCCCCACCTCCCGCACCTCGGCTGGGATCACGGTGGTGGTGCGGCTCACGATCAGGGTGTCGCCGTCGAACAGGATCGGGTTCTGGAGTTGGTTGCCCTGCAGCAGCACCTGGCTGAGGTCCAGCACCGTTTCCTTGAGGGATCCGTCCGGTCCCGCCAGGCGTCGCAGGATCACCCGGCGGATGTCGGAATTCAAGGTGATGCCGCCGGCCTGCTGGATGGCGGAGACGGGAGTGGAGTAGGAGCCCAGGGGATAGAGGCCTGGCTTCTCCACCTCACCGATGATCGAGACCTTCACCGCCCGCGGGCTGGTGAGGGTGAGGTAAAGCTGGGGCCGCACCAGTTGCTTGGCATACAGGGAGGTGAGCCAGCGGGTGGCTTGGCCGATCGTGAGGCCGCTGAGTTGGACGGAGCCCAGCAGGGCCAGGCTGGTGGTGCCATCGGGAAGGATCGAGATGGCGCCTCCAACATCCCTGGCGGCTGGATCGAGGAAGGTCAATTGGAGTCCGTCTCCCGGGCCGAGCACGTAGAGGTCGTTGTAGACCTCGGTGAGGGTGAGTCGTGCACCTGGCCGGGGGGCTGCCGCGGGGGATGGTCCCGGTGCGTAGGGCTGGCTGCTGGGACGTGTTGGGCTGGGAGGTGTAGCTGCTGCCAAGGCCTTCAGCGAGCCCAAGGGTGAGGCGCCCGCCAACAGCACCACAGCCAAGGTGGCCACCGAGGGGAATGGGCGCCGGTTGCGTGGCACTGCTGACCTGGGGTCGGAACGGCTAGGCGTTGGGTCAGAAACGGGCACGCCAGAACGGAAACCAGCCCCACATCTTACCCGGTTTGGACGGTGATCAAGTAGCTGCCTGGCGGCAGCGCTAGCTCTGAAGCAGCCTAGGATAGATCTCCATCAAGGACGGATCTCGACGTGACAGTCACGGGAGCCCCAACCCAACCCTCGTCTGGCGGCAACCAGCCAGGGGCGGATCTGAGCCTCACCGGCCTTGTTGCGCCTCGCACCACCGGTTTTGACCCGACCCTTGGGGGTGGACTTTCTCCCTTGGCCTCGTCGGATGGCAGTTCCAGCGGCGGCATCAAAGGCCTGATCCGCACGCTCAAGCGCAGGCAAGGGGTCTTTTTCTTCACCTTCGCCTTGGTCACCGGAGCTCTTGCGGTCGATACGCTGCGCCAACGCATCTTTTCCCCCGTCTATGAGGGGGGCTTCCAGATCCAGATCAGCAACCCCTTTGAACAGGCCGTTTCCGGAGGAGGGGGGAGCCAGCTGGAATCGGTGGCCCGCTCGACCCCAAAAAATGATGTGCCCAGCCTGATCGTGCTGATGCGTAGTCCACTGCTGATCAAGCCGATGGCCGATCGCATGGGTGTGTCGATGCGGGAAGTGATTGACAACCTCTCGGTCAGCCCGGCTGGCGACGTGGATCAAGTGCTCAATGTGTCGCTGCGCTGGCGTGATCCCGCCAAGGGACGCTTAATTCTTAATGAGCTCTCCAAGGACTACACTAAGTTCTCTCAAACCCAGCGCCAGGCTGCGCTCAATTCGGGCGTTGAATTCCTGAATGAACAGGCTCCTGATATTAATAGCCGAGTTGTTAAGTACGAGGCTCAGTTAAAAGCTTTTCGCGAAAAGTATAATGTGCTAGACCCTACCTCGATGGCTGGCACGATTGTGGCCAACCGCGATGGTTTAGTCAACCAATTGATGGCTCTGCAGGTGCAGCAGAGCAATCTCTATAGCCAGCTGAAATCTGCGGAGTCCGGTCGGCTGCAATGGAACCCCAGTGGTGCTCCAACCGCCCTCCAGCAATTGGGCCGGACTGGGGTTGTGATTCCGGGGAGGGTGAAGACCGCGGGCACCGGCGCTGGTGAGACAACGCCAAGTGATGAACTGTTCAACTACGAACGCCAACTGGCCAATGCCCGGGCCGTTTACAAAGATGATTCCCCGATCGTCCAATCGATCAAGGCCCAGCGCGATCAATTGTTGCCGGTGGTGCGCAAGCAGGCCGTGGATGTGTTGCAGGCCCAGTTGCTTGCCAATGAATCCCAGCAAGACGAACTCAATCGCCAAATCCTGTTGCTGAACGAGAACTTCCGCAACAGCCCCATGTTAATGCGGCGCTACGAAGAGCTCGCCACCAAGCTTGCTGCGGCCCGGTCGAACTACAACGCCTACACCACTGCCCGTGACAACTACCGCCTCCAACGGGCCCGCGCCACCTCCCCTTGGCAGGTGATCGCACCGGCCGAATTCGCTGATATTCCGGTGGAGCCCAATCTGCAGCGCAATCTCTTGCGTGCCCTGATGTTGGGTCTGCTTTCGGGACTCGGGGCGGCAATCCTTCGGGAGCGCACCGACAACGTGTTCCACACCCCGATGGAAACCGAGAAGGAGTTGCAGCTACCTGTGCTGGGCCTGATTCCATACCTGCCCCTTGAGCCTGGGGTCGAGATCTCCACCAGCATTGCCAAAATGAGCGCCAGCGAGCGCTTTGCCATCAAGGAATCCCTTCGCAGTCTTTTCACCACCTTCCGTCTGCTTCGCGCCGACCGGGACATCCGCTTGGTGGGGGTGACTTCCTCGACCCAGGGCGAGGGCAAGTCGACGGCTGTCACGATCTTTGCCCGTACGCTTGCGGACCTCGGCCTCAAGGTGCTGGTGGTGGACGCCGACATGCGACTGCCGATGCAGACTCGTTACCTCGGCTTGGCCCAGGGCGAGGGCTTCTCCTCGGTGTTGACGGATCCCTCCATTGACATCCGCAAGCTGCTTCAGCCGATCCAGGACAACCTTGATGTGTTGCCAGCGGGACCCAAGCCCCCCGACCCGGCCAAGCTGTTGAATTCGGCCCGGGCCCAAGAGGTGGTCAACCAGATCCGTGACATGACTGAGTACGACATCGTGTTGTTTGACGCACCACCCTGTCTGATGCTGGCAGATCCGATTCTGCTGGGTGAAAAGCTTGATGGAATCCTCTTCTTGGTTGGTCTTGGCAAGGTGAGTCGCGAACTCGCTCCCCAGGCTTGCCGCAGAATCAAGGCCACCGGTGTTGATGTGCTCGGCCTGATCTGCAATCAGGTCAATTTCCCCAGCCGACTCAACGATTACGGCTACGAATATGGTTATTACTATCACTATGCCTATGCCAATGCAAGCATTGGCAGTCGTTATACATCCAGCTATGGGCGTTATGGGAAGGGTCTAGGACGCTATGCCCAAGGAGTGGGCAATTACGTGCGTCGTTATCGTGATTCCTACCTGACCGATCGCTACATCCGCGACGGCAGCAATGCCGCCGTGCAGCGCTATCACGATGAGGGAGTCGCCCGTGAGGGGCGCGCCAATCCCAATCCACCGCCGGCGAATGGTTCCAATGGCGAGAACGGTGGCTCGTCCCGTTCCTCCAGCAACGGGTCGGGCGATGGCAAGGGCCCCAAGGGTCCTCCCCCCAGTTCAGGTGGTGCTCGGGGCTGGTTGGATCGCTTGCCCTTCCGACGCTGATCCGGTTCTCCCGGACTGCCCTCCAGGGGGTTTGCGGCTTCAGCCCTTCAGCACCTGCTCCAGCAGATCCAGATCGCTATAGATCGGCTGGGCCCGCGGATGGCAGAGGCGAATGGCCTCCAGGGCTTCCAGCACATCAATTTCCCTTTCCCGCGCCAGCAGCCCCACGGCGATCAAGGGGGACCGCTCCATGCCTGCCATGCAGTGCAGGTAGGTGGCCGGTTGGGTTTCGATGATCTTCTGCGCCTCGCTCAAGGCTTCGGCCAGGCGTTCGGGGCGCAGCCGTTCCTGGCGGCGGTGATCCGGCAGGCACACCCCGCCCTGGAGCCACTCCTGCGGCGGCGGTGCATAAACTTCCTCCTCTGGGTAGCAGCAACTGAACCGGCTCCGGAATCCTGCACCAGTGAGCTGTTGCCAGTGGGCTTCACTGCGGGGCATGGGTCCGATTGCCAGGCGACCGGTGATGACCCAGCTGTAGATCAGGGGCGGCATCGGTGCAGCAGCGGGACTTTCGTTGCCCTGGGGGGCTGCCGGTTTGGTGCGGAACCGATCGAGCAGGCCCATCCTTGGTCCCATGAATCAGAAAGCCTAGAAGCGAAGGGTTAACCAGCGGCAGCCCCTTTGCGTAGGGCTGGGCGGATGGCATCCAGCAGCCGATTCCAACGAGACTCCTGGATCGGCGCAGCCCCCTTTTGGCTGCTGACGCTGATCAGCACACATTCGTAGCTCCGCATGCGGCGCAATCCCAGCTGGGCCTCGATTTGTCGCCTCCGGTCCCCTGAGACCTGATCCGCCAGGGGCCAGAGCTGCTCATCGATCACTCCGTAACCCCCCAGGGATCCCTGCCCAATCACCAGGCAGGTCTGGCGGACTGGGGCACCGCCAACCTTGCCCAGGGCGGAAGGGGGCGAGGAGTTGAGCAGTTGGCGATTCTGAAGTTTCAGCACCGGATCAGAGGCGGCCAACAGGGCAGCCTGGAAAGGAAAACGTTCCCGCGAACTGCCACGCAGCAACCGTAGCGTTTCCCCCTGGCCGATCCCAAAGCCCAGGAGTGGCGATGTGGCCCGTTCATAACTCCTGCGGGCTGGCAGGGTGGAGATGGGTACCGCATCAAACCCGGCTGCCTTGAGGCTTTGGCTAACGCTCTCGCGATCGAGCGGGACAACGGTGGGCCAACGAGGCCAGACCAGGGACTTGAGGGCCGCCAGGCAGGCAAGGGTCGCCAGGCTGCCGAACAGGACACGCTGGACTTTGGCCGATACCGGACGGCTCATTGGTGCAGTTCCTGATCGGAGTTGCTAACCGGCAGGGGTGGCAATTCCCGCTCGAGCAGTCGCATGTAGAGCATGCCAAACACAAACACGGCCACCCCCGAGAAGAGCAGCGATCCCAGATCATCGTGGAAGAAGGTGAATAGGCCACTCCCTTTGCCGTTGCCGCTCGAGACACAGAGGGCCAGGATTGCGATCCGGATGGTGTTGCTGGCTAGGCCGATCAGGGGGGCGAGGGTGAGCAGCAGGATGCGGCTGGCCGTTGAGCGCACGGGGAAGGCCAACAGAAAGATGATGGCCACGCAGATCACCTGGGCCACCATGTCGACCCCGTTGCAGGCCGGCAGCACCTCGACGCCACCGCTGGGAAGCATCACCGTGCGGCCGTTCACCACATTGTCAAAGCCGAGGATTCCCAACCAGAAGCCACTCAGCCGCGCCGTGAGCACGCTCAGGGGTCCCTCCGGGATCAACTTCAAAATGACGTTGAAGGCTGGCAACAGCAGCAAGCAGAGGAGCGAATCGCGGAAGCGGCCAAGCTTCGAGGGGGGAGCGCAAAGCAGGCCCAGGGCAATGCCGGCTAGGGGAGCCAACACAAATACCATCCCATCCCAGTGCAGCACCATCGCCGTGCGGGCCATGATCCAGAGCAGCAGCCCACTGCCAACCACCAGGCCGATGCGGCCGGGGTTGGGGTCGAGATCCTCGAGTTGGTCTTCCATGCAGATCAGTGCGCCGCCCCAGACCAGCAGGGCAAACACGGTGATGTGCTCGCTCTGACTGCTCTGGAAGACCCCCAGGTTCTGGGTGGCCACGGCCGCTGCCAGCAGCAGCCAGAGATTGCGGGGGGTTGCCGGCGGAATGGCGGGGATCCGCGCGCGTAGGCCAGCAGGAAGCCTTTCCATCAGGGCATTCATGGGGATGATGGCTTCTCCTTGCGGTATTCGGGCACCAGGCGGCGCAGGCTATCCATGGTGGCGGATTCGTCCCAGTCTTGAAGGGCCGCTTCGAGTTGAGCGATCAGCGGGGTCAGATCGTTTTTTTGGCGCCTGGGTTCCCGGGCGCGGCGGATGAGCGGGTGCTCGGTGGCTTCGTCCCTGGCGCTGATCAACAGCTCTTCGTAGAGCTTTTCGCCCGGTCGGAGACCGGTGAAGTCGATGGCGATGTCACCCTGCGGATGATCTTCATCTCGCACCCGCAATCCGGAAAGTTCGATCATCTGGCGGGCCAGGTCGGCGATGCGCACCGGTTCACCCATGTCCAGCAGGAAGAGCTCGCCCCCGTGGGCCATGCCGGTGGCCTGGAGCACGAGCTGCACCGCCTCCGGAATGGTCATGAAGTAGCGGGTGATCGAGGGGTGGGTCACGGTGATCGGCCCGCCCCGGGAGATCTGTTCGTGGAAGAGGGGGATCACCGACCCGGAGGAGCCCAGAACGTTGCCGAAGCGCACCATGGCCAGGATCGGACCCTTGCCATGGCTGGTTTCCGCTGCGGCGGCCTGGATCAGCAGTTCGCAGACCCGTTTGCTGGCGCCCATGGCATTGGTGGGCCTAACCGCCTTGTCGGTGGAGATCAGGGTGAGCCGCTCCACTGGGGTTGCAAGGGCGGCAGCAATCACGGCCTGGGTGGCGCGAAGGTTGTTGGCCACCCCGGCACAGATGTTGGACTCCACCAAAGGAACGTGCTTGTAGGCGGCCGCGTGGAAAATGGTTTGGATGCCATGGGTCTGGCAGAGCTTGACCATGCGATTGGCGTCGCCGGAATCGCCCAGCGCCGCCACCAGCTCAATACCGCTCTCGAGACCCCGCAACTCCTTCTCAATGCTGTAAAGGGCATATTCGCTGCTATCGAGCAGCAACAACTTGCTGGCCCCTAGACCCAGCACCTGCCGGCAGAGCTCACTACCGATCGAACCGCCCGCTCCGGTGACCAGCACCGCCTTGCTGCGAACACTGCTCCCCAGCAGTTGGGGATCCGGACGGCTGGGCTCCCGGCCCAGCAGGTCTTCGATCGAGACGGGCTGGATGTCGCTGACGATCCGGTGCCCATTGGCGAGCTGGGCCAGGGAGGGGATGGAAAGCACCTCAAGGCCAAGTCGGGTGAGCTGATCCACCAGCAGCCTTTTCCGTTGGCGGGAAAGGGAGGGGAGGGCCAGCAGCACCTTGCCCACCCCGTGGTGTTCCAC
>JBAXOO010000082.1:0-7021 GCA_037133235.1 Cyanobium sp. ELA507 | reverse complement strand
CGGAGGGCCCCTGCGATCGCTGCGGCGAGTTTCGTCCCCGGGAGTCCGCCACAGCAGCTGGCTAGGGTCCGCCGCCCCGCTGCCTAGGGTGGGGAACAACGCTCCCGCTTCCCGATCGCCTCCCCCTCCTCCGATCCCCAGCCCCGTCGCCGCATCGCCTCGCGGAGGCTGGAATCGGGTCGACAGCCGCTGACCCCAGCCCCCCAGGAAGGCCGGGTGCCACTAGGGGCTTCAACGGCAGAGCGCCGCGCCGGGGGCCAGGATTTGGGCGGGTCGGTGCAGAGCGTCCCTGCGGGGAGCCCCACGGCGCCGGTGGCTGGACTAGCGGTGGAATTTGCCAACCTGGGGCTCTCCGAACCGCTCCTGAAGGCCGTGGCGGCCAAGGGTTACCGCACCCCTTCGCCGATCCAGCTCCAGTGCATCCCGGCGGTGCTCGATGGCCACGATGTGATGGCCGCCGCCCAGACCGGCACCGGCAAGACCGCCGGATTCACCCTGCCTCTGCTCGAACGTCTGCGCCATGGGCCCCCCGCCCGTGCCGGTCAAGTGCGGGCCCTGGTGCTCACCCCCACCCGTGAACTGGCGGCCCAGGTCGCTGAGAGCGTCACGGCCTATGGCCGTTATCTCGACCTGCGCTCCGATGTGATTTTCGGGGGCGTCAGTCCCAATCCCCAGATCAGCCGCCTGCGGCAGGGCACCGATGTGCTGGTGGCCACCCCCGGTCGCCTGATGGATCTGCATCAGCAGCGGGCGCTGCGGCTCGATCGGGTCGAGATCCTGGTGCTGGATGAGGCCGACCGGATGCTGGATATGGGCTTCATCCGCGACATCCGCCGCATCATCGCCCTCATGCCCGAGAAGCGACAGAACCTGCTGTTTTCAGCCACCTTCTCCCCCGAGATCCGCAAGTTGGCCACCGGCCTGCTGCACCAGCCGGTGCAGCTCCAGGCATCCCCTGAAAATCAAGCGGCCCCCCTGGTGGAACAGTTGCTCCATCCCTGCGACATGGCCCGTAAGGGCGAGCTGCTCTCCCACCTGATCCGCAACAATGGCTGGCAGCAGGTGTTGGTCTTCTCCCGCACCAAGCATGGCGCCAACAAGGTGGCGGAGCGGCTTGAGCAAGAGGGACTCGCCGCCGCCGCCATCCATGGCAACAAGAGCCAGGGAGCCCGTACCCGGGCGCTAGCGGGCTTCAAGAGCGGCGAGGTGCGGGTGCTGGTCGCCACCGACATCGCGGCCCGGGGCATCGATATCCACCAGCTTCCCCATGTGGTGAACCTCGACCTGCCCAATGTGGCCGAGGACTATGTGCATCGCATCGGCCGGACCGGCCGTGCCGGTGAGAAGGGCCATGCCATCTCCCTGGTGGCTGCCGAGGAGCACGAACTGTTGCGGGCCATTGAACGGTTGGTGGGCTCGCCCCTGCCCCGGCAGGAGGTCCCCGGTTTTGAACCCACCGTGCACTCCGCCCCCCCCTTGGACCTCAGCGGTGGTCGGGGGCGGCGGCGCGACGGCGGAGGCCACAGCCAGGCCCGTCCCTCCCGGCGAACCCGGGGCCGCTAAGCGCCTGGCGCTCAAGCCACAGCGTTGGCGATGCAACCGTGGCGAACCGCAGCGGTTTTGACAGTTTGCGCGGTCGCTCTGCCTTCAACTGGTTCAGGTTTGTGCCTTTCCCATGCTTTACGAACCGGGTTCCACCGAGTGCCGCGTGCTGATTCACTGCAAGGGGCAGATTGAAGCCATGCTGCTCTCGCTTGAGAAGATCGAGAACAGCCGCCCCATCCGGGACCAGCTGGTGGCTGTTTACAACCAGCTGGAGGATCTCCACGAGTTGCAGCGGCAAACGCCCCAGGCAGCGGTGGGCTCCTTCTGAACCGTATGGCACCCCTGGTGCGCTCCCCTCGCCCAGGATTGCTCCCTTGGGGTGCCCCGACCGATCCGCTGCTGGCGGACATCCAAGAGCATCAACCGGCGAGGTTGTCCCCCGGCTTGAAAGCCAGCTGCTGAAGCAGGCCAGCTCCGCTGGCTGCACGTTTGCCCTCCAGCTGCCCTTCCCGCAGCAGCAATGGGCAGCCGCCCGTGGCCAGCACGGCGCCCACCCCTTCAACGACGGCGAGCACAAGGCCAGGTGGGGCCTGCTGGGGGCCGCCCCAGTGGTCGGCCAGGGGGGCGGCCTCGGCACTGAGCTGGTCCCGCAGCCGAGCCACCAGGGGTTCGCAGCTGAGCACCTTGAGCCGCAGGCCCTGGCAGTGGGTCCAGGCACCGGGATGGAGCCCCATCACCCGGCGGTGGGTCGCCACGGCTGGATCGCTCCAATCGATCTGGAAGTCTCCCTTGGCGAGTTGGCGGGCGTAGGTTATGCCTTCAGGGCTCTGGGGCCGTAGCCCCAGTCGCTGGTGGCGTTCCGCCTCCGGCCCTGGCCCGGCTTCCGAAATGCGCTCCAAGGCCTCCACCAGCAGGCTGCCGCTCATGTCGGCCAGCCGTCTACCCAGATCGGTGGCGTTGTCGCGCAGGCCCACCTCCAGGGTCTGTTGGAGCAGCACGGCGCCGGTATCCAGGCCCTCCTCCATCGCCATGATCCCCACGCCCGTCTGGGTGTCTCCCTCCAGCAGGCACCATTGGATTGGGGCGGCCCCTCGCCAGCGTGGCAGCAGGGAGCCGTGGGCGTTCCAGCAGCCAAGCGGGGGCTGGGCCAGGACCTCGGGCGGCAGGATCTGGCCAAAGGCCACCACCACCGACAGATCGGCCCCCAGGGCCGCCAGCTGGGCCTGGGTTTCCGGTTCGCGCCGGATCCGCTCGGGGGTGAACACCGGCAGGGCAAGTTCGAGGGCCCGGGCCTTCACCGGCGAGGGCAGCGGCGTGCCGCCCCTGCCCCTGCGCCGGTCCGGCTGGCTGACGACACCGATCAGTTCATGACCAGACTCGTGCAGGGCTTCCAGGCTCGGCAGGGCGTAGGCCGGGGTCCCCCAGAACAGAATGCGCATGGTCGCTGCCGTGGTGCTCCCTGAAATTCAGCCTTCGCCCGTGACGGCGAGGGGCTCCACCCAGACCCAGGGGCAGAGGCCATCGGGGGTCACTTTGGCTTGGCCCTCGAAGCCCACCAGCGAGCGCAGCAGGCTGCGGATATCACCCGCCACGGTGGCCGCCTCGATCGAGCGCTGCTCCCCATCGCGGATCCACCAGCCATCGAAGGGGAGAGAGAAGGAGCCCTGGCTGGCCTTCACCCCCGCGTGCAGGGCGGAGAGGGAATCGATCACCACCAGGCCGGCCCCTGTGCTTCCTTCGGCTCGGTCCTGGCCCGCGGCTCCCCGGGCGAAGCGGTTGAGCCCGGTGGCGCCGCCAGCGGCCCCTGGCGTGGCACCCACCTCAAACCAGTCCGGTCCTACCGAAACCTTGGCGCCCATGCCGGCGTGGCCGGTGGGGGCTACCCCGAAGGCGCGGGCCGTGGCCTCGGAATGGAGGAAATGGCGCAGCACGCCCCCTTCCACCAGGGTCAGGGGTCGGGTGGGGGTGCCTTCCCCGTCGAAGGCCGAGGCCCCCACATTGGCCGGATGGAGGCCGTTGTCTTGGATGGAGAGGAAGGGGACCGCCAAGGGCATGCCGAGCGAGTCGCGGTTGCTGAGGCTGATGCCATCCAGCACGGCCCGGGCGTTGAAGAGGCTGCTGAAGGCGCCGATCAGGTCGAGGAAGGCCTCCGGGCTGAACACACACGTGTACTGACCGGTGGGTATGGGGGCGTAATTGAGGTGGGCGATGGTGCGGTCGGCGGCCTCCGCCACGCAGCCGGCCACGTCGAGGTCAGCCGCCCCGTAGCCCAGCCGAACAGCACCACTGCTGCGCGGTTTACGGCCCGCTTCCTCGGCCCGGGCATAGAGATAGAGGCTGGCGGTGGTCAGCTGCTGCTGGCGGCAGGCGCCATCGCTGTTGAGATAGATCCGCTCACTGCTGCGTTCCGCCAGGCCGTTGTAGGGCACGGTGCCGATGGCGGGATGGCGTCCGAGCAGATCGGCTTCAGCGGCTTGGAGGGTGGCCAGCAGCGAAAGGATGCCCACCGGCTCCCGCAGGGGTTGGTCGAGGGTGGAAAGGGGGGCCTTGGCCAGGGGTGAAAAGGCGGGGGTTTCCTCGGGATTGCCGAAAGCGCTCGCGGCCTTGGCCCCCTCAAGGGCCCGGGCCAGACCCGCTTCGGAAAGATCGGAGGTGCTGGTGATACCGATGCGGTTGTCGTCATTCCAGACGCGCACCGTGATCGAACTGCGCTGGGCACCCTTGAGCTGCTTGGCCTCACCCCGGTCCACTTGTACTGAGCTGTCGGTGCTGCAGGCGGCACCCAGGTCCCATTGCTGAATGCCCGCCTTGGCCGCCAGGGTGCTGAGCTGGTTGCGCAGGCCGTTGGCATCGAGGGATTGGTTGGCGGCAGCTGTTGCCATGGTCAACGCCCCCCCACGGTGATCGAATCGACCTTGATATGGGGTTGGCCCACGGTCACGAAGATGCTGCCACTCACCGAACCGCAGAACCCGGCCGCCAGGTCGAGGTCGTTGGCGCACATCGAGATCCGGGGCATCACCTCCTTGGCCTCTCCGATCAGGGTGGCCCCCTTGACCGGCCGGGTCAGCTCGCCGTTTTCAATCAGGAAACCTTCGTCGACGGAGAAGTTAAACTGGCCGGTTGGGCCCACGCTGCCGCCTCCCATGGTCTTGCAGTAGAGGCCTTTGTCCACCGAGGCAATGAGCTGCTCGGGGCTGTGGGGACCCGGGGCGATGTAGGTGTTGCGCATGCGACTGGCTGCAGCAAAGGCATGGCTCTGGCGCCGGCCACTGCCGGTGCGGGCATGGCCTGTCCGCAATTCCCCGGCCCTGTCGCTGAGGAAGCGTTGCAGCACGCCGTTTTCGATCAGCACACTGCGTTGCGGTTCCATGCCTTCGTCGTCCATGGCGAGGGAGCCGAAGGCACCGCCCGTGAGGCCTTCATCGATGGCGGTTACCGCCGGATGGGCGATCGATTCGCCAACCTGGTCAGCGAAGGGGGTGGTGCCCCGCTCCACCTGGGTGGTTTCCAGAAGATGGCCGCAGGCCTCATGGAAGATCACGCCGCCGAAGCGGTTGGCCAGCACCACCGGGCACTGGCCCGCCTCCACGTAGTCGGCGTAGAGCATGGTGGCGGCGCTGTTGCCGAGGTCGATTGCGGCGGCCTCGCTGTCCCACTGGCGCAGGTCGTCCGGGTTGTCGGTGGTGCCAAAACGGCGGCTGAGGCTGGCGCGGTGGTCCCCATCGGCAGCAATCACCGAGAGGCCAACGGTTTGATGCAGCCGGATGTCGCGCGAGTGGGTTCCGTCGCTGGCCACCACCAGCACCTCCTGCCAGTGGCGGGCGTAACTGGCCCGCCTCGCCTGCAATTGCTTGCCGTGCCGCTCAAGCCGATCGGTGCCCTCGAGGAGCCGGGCGGTGGTCTCGGTCAGGGTTGGACAGCATTCCAGCCAGCGATCCTTGCTGCTAGAGGAATTGCGGGGGACCGAGAAATCCCGCAGCGCTGGAAGACCCTCGAAGGGGGAGCCCAGGCTGCTGCTGGGCACCTGCAGGCCCAGCATCGCCAGAGCCTGCTCCAGGGCCCTGGCCAGCCCCTGGGGACTGAGGTCATTGGTGGAGACGAAGCCATCGCGGTGGCCTCGGAAGACGCGGATGCCAGCCCCCATCCCGAGGGAGGGGGTCACGCTGGTGATGGCTTCTTGTTCGGCCAGGACGCCGAGGTGGTCGGTGCGCTCGAGGAACAATTCCACCAAGTCGGCGCCGGCAAGACGGCCGCTGGCCAGTAGGGGTTCGAGGCTCGAACGCCAGCCCAGGTCGTGGAACGGGGCCGAGGGATTGAGGGAGGTGGAAACCAAGGGATTCAGCGCACCGCCGGCTGGAAACGATCGCTGCGGATCGGTGCCATCAGGAACAGCTTGGCCATCTCCAGACCATTGCCGAGCCAGAAAGGCAGTTTTCGGATGGTCTTGAGGGCAGCCGGCGCCTGGCCTTGGTCGACCTCGGAAAGGGCGGCGTTGTTATCAACCAGCCTCTCCAGTCGTTGCCAGAACTTGGGATTCTCCACATCCAGAACCACCGGAAAGACGCGGGCGGAGGTTTCGTTGGTCTTGGCGATCACCATCTTGTCGTAGTCGCGGGCATCGAGACCAAGGGCTTCGTAGAAATCCTTGCGGGCTACATCACGCACATACATGGTGGCGAAGACCGCCAGCAGAAAGAAGCGGCACCAAAGGCGGGAGGTGAAACCGCGCACGGTGTCAGGCTGAGCCTTCATGAGGGCATCAAAGAAGTCGCCATGGCGATTTTCGTCCTGGCACCAGTTTTCGAAGAAATTGAAGATTGGGAAGATTTTGCTTTCGGGATGCTTTTGCAGGTGACGGTAGATGGCGATGTAACGCCAGTAGCCGATTTTTTCGGAAAGATACGTTGCGTAGAAGATGAACTTTGGCTTGAAGAAGGTGTAGGACTTGTTGGCCGTTAGGAAGCCGAGGTCGAGCTGCAGCCCAAAATCCCCCATGGATTTATTGAGGAAGCCGGCGTGGCGGGCCTCATCGCGGGCCATGTGCGCAAAGCACTCGGCCAGCAGCGGATTGCGTGCCTTGATGCGACGGCTGAGTTCTTTGTAGAGCAGGAAGCCAGAAAATTCAGAAGTGCAGCTCTGCTCAAGGAACTCGACGAAAACCTTCCGTGTTTCGGGATCTAGCTTTTCAGCGGCACCCTCAAATTCGGCATCCCGCACGAAATGGTGACGGTTGTAGTCCTTGCGAAATTCCTCGCAGATCGCC
This sequence comes from Cyanobium sp. ELA507, assembly GCA_037133235.1. Taxonomy (GTDB): domain Bacteria; phylum Cyanobacteriota; class Cyanobacteriia; order PCC-6307; family Cyanobiaceae; genus Cyanobium. Next base: position 210 of record JBAXOO010000082.1, on the reverse strand, counting down.
TCGAGCTCCGCTTCGTTGGGGCGCAGATCCATCGCCGCCATGGCGTCGAAATCCGTGGTGTAAAAGCGAGGCGTAAGGATCGTGTCCTTCACCGGCTCCTTCGTGAGCGGTGCTTCGGCGGTGCCCACCGGGCTGGCGGATGAGACGGTAGGAGAAACAGAGGGGGAGACGGTAGGGGTGGCAGCGGGGGGCACCATCGCGCGTCCGGCA
>JBAXOO010000081.1:0-7049 GCA_037133235.1 Cyanobium sp. ELA507 | reverse complement strand
TTTGCCTGAAGATAAAGGAACTGGGAATCGTTGAGTTGAATGAGTTCACGCTGCAGATCATTTTTCAGTTGGTTGCGATCCACGGACGCGTCATTGAGCTTGGACTGGAACGTTTCAAGGTCTTTAATATTAGCTTCAACAGGCTTCCGGGCCTCATCGCCATCAGTTCTATCCAACTCTTTCCTAGCATTGTCCAGCGCTTTATTCAGCAATTCTGGATTGTCGAAGTAACTGATCTTGGTCTGGAGGCCCCTGATCTTTGAATCGATCTCTGGGCTGGTCTGGGAACCGATTTGCTCCTGCTGCTTCTGCCAGTCTGAGCGGGTGCTCTTCACGTTCCAGTCCGTGAAAGCGCCGTTGCCATTATTGGCTTTCGAATCCCAGAGCATGTTGCCCTCGAGGCGTGCCCCAACCAGCCAGTCGAAACCCTTCTTGGGCGTCTTGGAGAATTCGCCACTGAACTTGTACTGCATGATCGTGGCCGCCGCCGGATTGATGGGGCCGGCGAGGAGCACAGGGGAAAGCAGGCCCGCCAGTAGGGCCTTGGGCTTGCGCCGAGAGGGACGGCGGCGCTGGCCCCAAGACATCCAGGGGGCGGCGGTGGAGGGCATGGAGCTACGGTCAAAACGTCGTGTAGGCGTATCTTACACCGCACCTACAGGGTCGTCAACCCTTCGGATGGCGGGGTGCGGGGCCTCCGGGCGGGGCTGCGCCCCATGCCGGAGAGCTCAAAGGGGTTTGGCGACGATCTGCAAGGGGCGGCGGCCGACCTGACGGCGGCGGATCCGGCGCGACCAGGCCAGGGCGACGGAGGCACCGGCCAGAGGCAGGGGCGCTGGGGCCTGATCGGCGTACTGGGCCGCCTGGGGAGACACCCACTGGTTGCGATTCACCGCGGTGACCCTGAGGGACCCGGGCACGAAGGCCACATTGGTGGGGTCTTGGTACTCCTCGTAAGAGTCTGCCAAGGCAAAGGGACAGGCTCCATTGCCCTGGCCTAGCTCAGGGCTGGGTTCCGGGGCGCCGTAGGGCTCCGGCTCTGGGGGGATGCCGGAGCAGCCCACGGGGCTGGCAAACGATTGCTTCACCCCTTGGAACTGGAAGGAGATGCCGTTGCCAGCTTCACTATTGGGATCGCTGCCGGAGTTGGCGAAGGAGAACAGCCCCGTGGTGGCATCCTCGGTGAACTGAAGCCGGGCGTGATGGCGCACCCTCAGCCAGTAGGAATCACCGGTTGTTTCGTCAGTCCCAGCCGGCATATCGAAATACTGCAGCACCTCGAGGAAGCGGGCCGTGGGATCGCTGGAGGTTTGCACCAAGCCATTGGTGCCGTCGCAGACGCCGCCACGGCCCTGCATGTACTGGCCGCTCAGGCCGGCACCGCCACCAAGGGAGGACTGGAAGCAGAAGGCGTCGGCCGAGCGCGCCTGGTAACGGTTAGAACCGAGCTCCATTCCCCCATTGGACTGGTCAAACCCGAAAGTGCTCGGATTCAGGGCGTTGGAGGAAAGACGTGCCAGAAGGGCAGACCTGTCATCGCTTCCCTGCTGGTAGTAGGGGTTCTCCACATTGAGATCCCAGTAGGTCCACTGCTGGCTGGTTGGGTTCCAATCAGCGGTACCCGTGAGCACGCCGCCCCTCAGCCAGGGCCAGCCCTGGGGAGACAACTCTCCGCTGAAGCTATAGCGGGTCACGGTGTCGGCGAAGGCTTCCGGGGCGGCGCCCAGAAGAGCCAGGCCCGAACCCAGAGCCAGCATGGCGCGGCCAAGGCGGCGGGCGGCCGGTCCACGGCGTGGCGCGCGAGCCTCATTGCCAGCCGCATTGGGCCAGGACGCGAGAGGCAGGGGTTGGGGGAGAGGCACGGAGCACCACGGCACTGTATAGCTAACTTACACAGCATGTAGGAAATGGGCAAGACGGCTTGGTGGCTCGGTCTGAGCGGCGGGGCCCGGGCCGTTCAGCGCCGGGGCCGGCCACCTCGGGGAGCTCCGGATCACAGCAGCCACTACAACTCGTCAACCAGCAAAAAGCCCCCGCAACTAATGGCTGCGGGGGCATCGAAGCCCCGATCGGGGCAGCTAAAGGATGGGCCTCAGCCCACCACCGCGATCGGCGCCAGCGCAGAACCGCGCTTGACGCGGCGGCGGATCCGGCGGGACCAGCCGAAGGCCAACCCCGCACCGAACAGCGGCAGGGGGGCGGGAGCTTGATCGGGTTCTGGGCCGGGTTCAGGTGGCGGAGTTGTGCCGGGAACAAGGTTGGCGGTCCGGATTCCAGTGCTGTCTTGGGTGTTGCCGGAGTAAGGGCAACGATTCTCACTGGTGCCCCGCTGGTTCGACTCCTTGTAGTTGTTGTCCCCATAGCAATAGCTGGGGTCCGTTTTGGCCACCAAATAGCTGATCCCGATCCATTCCTGGGATTGGGCCGCACCGGGATTGAAGGTCTGCAGTTGGAGTTGATCGGGCAGCACCTTGCCGTTGGTGTCGTACTGGGGCACGAAAGCAAGGCGGAAATATTTCCAGTTGGTAGCCACGGTGTTATTGCCCTGGGGTTTCACAACCCCAGCCTGCTGCTGACCCACCGCAAAGAAACTCTGAACGCCGTAGGTCGTGGTTCCGTCGTCATAGCTGCCATCACAGGTACTGCCGCCGGGAGCACTTTCCGAAAACGGGCCCTGGGCTGCAAGGCCCTTGGCCAATGGAGAGGCAAAGCAGAAAGCCGTGGAGTTCAGTGCAGCGCCGGTGTTGGATCCCAGCGTGGAGGCGTCCCAGGGGTTGGTGATACCGGCGATCGAATGGCTGGAAAGGCGGCCGTCGTAATTCGTGGAGTTTTGGGCGCCGTCCTCATAGTTGATGATGTCCCAGTAGGACCAGCCGCCGGATTTGTTGGGAGCGGTGCCCGAACCCTTCTCGGTGTCCCAGGTCATCGTGCCGACGAAGGATCCCTTCTTGAGCGGTCCCTGACTGTTGCCGTAGTCACCACTGAAGCTGTAGTTGATCAGCGCAGCGTTGGCCGGCATGGCACTTCCGGCAAGCAGGGAGGTCCCCACCAGTGCCAAGGCCCGCCGGGCCAAGGCAGGTCCGCCAACCGGGAAAAAGGATCGGGTCATAGCTGAGCCGGCCTCGGACTGGACTACCGACAGCATCACATTAATACATCCAGCTGACACCCGCTGTAGGGCGCTGCGGCGCCATGCTTGTAGCCCTTCGCCACGCGCGTCCCATGGCCCAGCCGGGTTCGGCCCTGGTCCAGCTCCAGGGCCATCTGCACCACACCCGCCTGCTCGGCTCGATCAGCAGCACCCTTTATTACGACCAAAACACGGTGATGCCCTCGGCCGGGGCCGCCTGGCGGGGGGAGCAGCTGGCCCTGCTGGCCAGCCAACTGCACGCGCGCCAGAGCAGCAGCGCCTACGCCGATCTGGTGGCGGCCGCCGAAGCCGATCTCGATGCCGGCAGCCCGGCACCCGTGCGGCGCAATCTGCAGCTGCTGCGGCTGGAGCTGGAGCGCCAGCGTTGCCTTGATCCGGCCCTGGTGGCCGAGCTCGCCCGGGCCCAGTCCCGCGGCAACGCCATCTGGCAGGAGGCCCGCGCCCAAGACAACTTCGCCGGTTTCGCGCCAGCCCTGCGCGAGCTGATCCGCCTGCGCTGCGAGCAGGCCAGCCAGCTGGCCGCCGCCGAACCGGTGCCCCGCAGCCCCTGGGAAATCCTGGCCCAACCCTTTGAACCCGAGGTGAGCAAGGCGCGGCTACAGGAGCTGTTTGCCCCCCTGGTGGCCGCCATCCCGGCCCTGCTGGAGCAGGTGGCGGCGGCCGGCGCCCCGCCGCGCACAGGTCCGGCCCCGGACGTGCCGGAGGCCCGCCAGGAGGACCTCTGCACCGAGCTCCTGGCCAGCTGGGGCTACGACCCGGCCCGCTGTCAGCGCTCCCGCTCGGCCCACCCCTTTTCCTGCACCGTGGGGCCGCAGGATTTCCGCATCACCACCCGCGTGGTGCCGGGCCAACCCCTCGCCGCCTTCCTGGCCACCGCCCACGAATGGGGGCACTCCCTCTACGAGCAGGGTCTGCCGCGCAGCGACGACCACTATTTCCCCTGGCCCCTCGGCGAAGCCACCTCGATGGGGGTGCACGAATCGCAGTCGCTGTTCTGGGAGTGCCGGGTGGCCCGCAGCCGCGCCTTCGCCGAGCGCTGGCATGGGCGCTTCTGCGAGGGTGCCAATCCCGATCCCTGGGGCGGCGCCTTCGGTTTCTGGCGGGCCCTCAATCCCCTCCAGCCAGGCCTGATCCGCGTTGAGGCCGATGAACTCAGCTACTGCCTCCACATCGTGCTGCGCTTCGAACTGGAGTTGGCCCTGGTGGAACAGGGGATGCCGGTGGAGGAGCTGCCCAGCCACTGGAACCGGCGCATGGGCGAGCTGCTCGGCCTGGTGCCCCCAACCGACAGCGAAGGCTGCCTGCAGGACATCCATTGGTCGGAAGGGATGGTGGGCTACTTCCCCTCCTATGCCCTCGGCCACCTGATCAGTGCCCAGCTCTGCGGGGCCATGGAGCGGGAGATCGGCCCGATCGAGGCCGCCATCGCCGCCGGGCAGGAAACGCGGCTGCAGGGTTGGCTGGCCGAGAAGGTGTGGCCGCTGGGGCGCTCGGTCAATAGCGAAGAGCTGGTGGAGCAGGTGAGCGGTCGGCCCCTGGAGGCCCAGCCCTTCCTGGCCCACCTCCAGGCGAAGGTGGAGGCCCTGGGGCGCCCCTGAAGCGGCTGTTGCTCCGAGGCGGGTCTTTAGGATGCGCCCGCGCAACGCACTCCCATGGCGAACATCGACCACGCTCCCAGCCGCACGATGCTCAACCTGCTGCACGTGCTGCCGGCCTTTGCCGACGAAGCGGAGCTGCGGCTGAACGCGATCGTGGAGCTGAACTCCAGCACGATCAACAAATACGAACTGATCACCGAAACCGGCCACCTCAAGCTCGATCGGGTCGGCTATTCCTCGCTCGCCTATCCCTTTGCCTACGGCTGCATCCCCCGCACCTGGGACGAAGACGGCGACCCCCTCGACATCGAGATCGTGGGCGTGACCGAGCCCCTGGTGCCTGGCTCCCTGGTGGAGGCCCGCATCATCGGCATCATGCTGTTCGACGATGGCGGTGAGGTGGACGACAAGGTGATTGCCGTGCTGGCCGACGACAAGCGCATGGACCACATCACCTCCTACGAGCAACTCGGCGACCACTGGCTCAAGGAAACCCAGTACTACTGGGAGCACTACAAGGACCTCAAAAAGCCCGGCACCTGCCGCGTGAATGGCTTCGAAGGCAGTTCAGAGGCTGTCCGCATCATCAAAACCTGCGAGGCGCGCTATACCACCACCATCGAAGCCAAGTTGGTGGGCTAAGGCCCACCTTTTCCACCGCCTTCGGGCCATCCGTTGCCAGCTCCGCTGGCCGAACGTGCAGCCCACCGGTTTCTCCCCCGCTGCCCCCGCCATGACGTTCCGCACCCTCGTCGGCCTCCTGGCCCTCTCCACCCTCACGCCGGTGCTGATGGCCCCGGGGGCCCGGGCGATCGAGCCGCCACCGCCGGTGCCCGGCTTACCGCAAGCCTCCGCCTCTGGCGCTGCCACCCGCCTGCCGGCAGGGGCAGCCAGCGCCGCACCGGCTAGCACCGTCCCGGCCACCACCGCGTCGGTCACCAGCAACCGGGAGATCGTGCTGGAGCTGCACAAGCGCACGATCAGCCTGATTGAGGGCGGCAAGGTTCTCGGCAAGTGGCCCGTCGCCATCGGCGACCCCGAAACCCCCACGCCCGTGGGGCGTTACAGCATCCGCAACAAGGTGGTGAACCCCCAGTACCAGAGCACCAAGAGCGGCAAGAACAACCCCACCATTGGCCCCAACGGCCCCCTCGGCGACCGCTGGATGGGCTTCCACACCACCACCAAGGACCAGTTCGGCATCCACGGCACCCCGCCCGCCTGGGCCTGGGCCGTCAACCAGGGTGCCGCCGTGACCCATGGCTGCGTACGGATGCTCGGTCCCCACGTGCGGGCCCTGTTTGAGCAGGTGGATGTGGGCACGCCGGTGGTGGTCAAACCCTGAACCGGAAAACAATCCGGAGATCCGATCGCTTAGCACCTTCCGGTCAGGATTTCCTCTTAGCGTGGGTACATCGACTCAGTGGAGCCGGTTGCTCCGCCCCTTTCCATGCCTCAGTCCGGCCACCACCGCCCCACCGACCCGCTCAACAGCACCTCGCTGAAGTGGAGCCAAGACGGTGAGCTCTCCAAGCTGGACCTGGATCGGATCCTCAACCTGCTCTCTCAGGTCGATCCGTTGGCTGAAGCGCTGGTCGGAGAACGCTTCAAGCCTTTCGGCTGAAGGTTTCGGGCCAACGCCAGGGAGAGCCCATCCCGACTGGCCAGTCCCTTCAGTGCCGAAAGTGGTAACCCTGCAGCGGGCAACCCCACCGGTAGGTAGCCCCCAACGCCCTCAGCTAGATCAAACACCGGCACCTGGCGCAGGCCATTGGGGGTGAGCTGGTCCTCGAGGCGCTCGAGGTGGGCCGTGGCAGGCAACCACACCAGATCGCCCCGGCGGCATTCGGCTAACGAAACGGGTTGGTCGGTGAAGCTGGCACTGCTGAGCGCTCGCTGCAGATCCGGCAGGGTCACCAGGCCCACGACTTGATTGGCTTCCTCCACCAACAAGCAATGGTTCTGGGCCTCCACGAGGCTGCCCAGGGCCACGCTGGCGGGGGTCTGGGCTGCCAAAACCAGGGGAGCCTCCACGTCGATCGCCTCCTCCACCCCCAGCTCCGCCAAGCGACTGCGCCGTTCCTCCTCGATTGGATCGGCCCCGAGCAAGCCGGAATTCTGAAATCCCAGCCACCGCTCCACCAAGGCCGCGCTCAGGCCCGCCGCCGCCATCAGGGGCAGCACGATGCGGATGTCGCGAGTGAGCTCAAACAGCAGCAGCAGGGCCGTCAGGGGCGCCCGGGCACTGCCCGCCAGCACCGCCGCCATCCCCACCATGGCGTAGGCGGGGGGCTGGGCAA
>JBAXOO010000080.1:0-7075 GCA_037133235.1 Cyanobium sp. ELA507 | reverse complement strand
GCGGGTCTGGAGGGTCGCCTGGCGGGCCAGAGCTTCGTGCTCACCGGCACCCTGCCCAGCCTCTCCCGCAGCCAGGCCCAGGCCCTGATCGAGGCGGCCGGCGGCAAGGTGATCGGTTCGGTGAGCCGCAAAACCAGCTGGGTGGTGGCCGGCGAGGAGGCGGGCAGCAAGCTGGCCAAGGCCGAAACCCTCGGGGTGGCGGTGCTGGATCAGGCGGGCCTGCTGGCGTTGCTGGAGGCCCCTGCCCCCGGGACCCCGGACGGGGGCCCATGACCGGGGCGATCAACGGCCTCGAGAACGATGGCGGCGGTCGGGAATCCTGCAGCGCACGATCGGCAAACGGAATGCCAATGGGGCTTTGAGCTCCTCATCATCCAGGGGTTACGTGTTGATCAGCAACGACCCCTTGGCCAATGGGGGGCCACCATGGAAAGTAGGGAAGTTGCTTCGCGGCCCTTAGTCCTTACCCGCTGACTTCCCAGCTCCGGACCACCCTGACCCCAAACCCAACTCCCCCCGCCATTCCATCCCCAACCCTCGCCTTGGCCGAAAAGCCGATATCGCCCCTTCAGATCCCCAATGATCTGTGGCACCAACTAGCCCGCCATGGCCTGCTGTTGCCCCTGCTGCGCCAGGGGGTGGTGGCCGAGGCGGTTGGGGGGGTGGTTTTGAGCGAGCAGGAGAGCATGGAAAGCCGCCAGGCCTGGGGAAGCGCCCACCGGCTCTCCTCGCCTGAGGCGGTGGTGGCCCACCTCCGGGCCCAGGGGCTCCAGGAGGCCGATGCCCTCTGGCAAGCCGAACTGCCGCGGCGGATCGCCCGCCACTGCGAGGAGCATTTCTCCCATCGGGCCGAGCAACGCTTCCTGGCCCGCAAAAACCAGCTCGACCAGGTGATTTACAGCCTGCTGCGGGTGGAGGATGGGGCCCTGGCCCAGGAGCTCTATCTGCGCATCGATGAGGGGGAAGCGGATTTCGCCGAACTGGCAGCTAGCTATTCCCGCGGTCCAGAACGCTCCACCCGCGGTGTGGTGGGCCCGGTGCCGGTGCTGCAGGCCCACCCAACCCTGGCCGAACGGCTGCGCACCAGTCGGCCGGGCCAGCTGCAGGCGCCGCTGCGGATTGAGCAATGGTGGCTCGTGGTGCGGCTGGAGTCGCTGCGCTCAGCCGTGTTTGATGCCGAGATGGGCGCCCGCATGGCCCGCGAACTGTTTGACGAATGGGTCGAGGAGGAAGTGGCAGCCCTGGTCAATAGCCGCAATACACCATGACCACCACCTCCACCAACCGGCCGGGTCCAACGCCATCCCTGCTGGCGATCGCCCCCTTCACCTCCCTCCCGGCCGCCGCCCAGCGCCGGCTGGAGCAGGAAGTCAGCCTGCAGCGCTTCGAAGAAGGCCAGATCCTCAGCAATGCCGAGACGGTGGGCAACCGGGTGCTGGTGCTGCTGGAAGGGGAAGCCCGCCTGCTCGGCCAGCGGGATGGGCGGCCCTTCATGCTCGAGCGGCTGGGCCCGGGTGCGCTGATTGGCCTGGTCTCCCTGCTGCGGGCCGAGGGCTGTGAGGCGGTGAGCGCCGCCACCCCGGTGCTGGCCGCCGCCATCCCGGATGGGGTGGTAGTGGAGCTGCTGCTGCAGAACCCGGAGCTGCGCCGCTGGTGCGCCGAGCAGGTTTGGACCGCCGAACTGCACGCGCTATTGCAACGGCAGGACTCGGCCCATGCCGGGGCCGACGCCTTCGAGCCCAACGCCTGGCGCCAACGGCTCCAGCAACTCCGCGCCACCACCCGGGGGGTGGCGCCCGACCCCGGCATGGGGCTTCCGCCCGGCGATGGGGGCGAAACCTGGCGGCTGGCGAGCGCCAATGTGCCCGGGCTTGCCCTCGGTAGTCGTCTGGCCGCGGGCCAGCCCCTGCCCAAACCCCTGCCGCCCCTGCCCCTGCGGGTGCTCGCCCTGAGGGAGGGCAACGGCCTGGCCGATGGCGGCGCGATCCAGGCCACCGCCATCCAGCCCATTGGCACGCTGCAAGATCCGCAGTCAGCTGGGGCTGGGGTGGTGGCCGATTCGGCCGGCGGTGGCCAGCCCCAACCCACCAGCCTCGATCTGGGCGGCCACGACCGGGCCCGGGGCCTGCAGTTGATCCGTGCCAACGGCACCCTCGAGGAAACCCTGGCCTGCTTCCAGATGCTGGGCCAGATGTTGGAGTTGCCCTACCGGCGCGACGCCATCGACAAGGTGCTGCGCGACAAGCTGCGCCGCGGCCTCAACCCCGATCTGCAGCTCTGCGGCCAGATCGCGGCCATGCTCGGCCTGCTGGTGACCGGTGCGAAGGTTCAGGCCAGCTCCGCCACCCGGCTGATCACCCCCTGCCTGATCGCCTGGAAGGGCAGCTTCGCGGTGGTGACCGCCAGCAACGCGGCGGGGCTGCGGCTGGCCTCACCGGCGGAGGGCTGGGTGCTGCTCAGTCCGGCCGAGATCGCCGAAACCTATCCCGAGGGCCTGGAGCTCCTGCTGTTTGAGCGGAGCACGGCCACCCCAGGGGTGGCCTTCGGCCCGGGCTGGTTCTGGCCGGCGCTGAAGCGCTACCGGGGGATGCTGCTGCAGGTGCTGCTGGCCTCCTTCGTGGTGCAGCTGTTCAGCCTGGCCAACCCGCTGCTGATCCAGGTGATCATCGACAAGGTGATCTCCCAGCGCAGCCTCGACACGCTGCAGATCCTGGGTATGGCGCTGGTGGTGGTGACCCTGATGGAGGGGGTGATCGGCGCGCTGCGCACCTTCCTGTTCACCGACACCACCAACCGCATCGACCTACGCCTCGGCGCCGAGGTGATCGACCACCTGCTGCGCCTGCCCCTGGGCTACTTCGACCGCCGGCCGGTGGGGGAGCTGGGCACCCGCATCGCCGAACTGGAGAAGATCCGCAACTTCCTCACGGGCCAGGCGCTGATGACGCTGCTGGATGCGGCCTTCTCGGTGATTTACATCATCGTGATGGCGCTCTACAGCTGGCTGCTCACGCTCATCGCCCTGGCCGTGCTGCCGATCCAGATCGGCCTCACCCTGCTGGGTGCCCCGCTCTTCCGCCGCCAATACCGCCAGGCGGCGGAAGAAAATGCCCGCACCCAGAGCCATCTGGTGGAGGTTCTCACCGGCATCCAGACGGTGAAGGCCCAGAACGTGGAGATGGTGAGTCGCTGGAAATGGCAGGACTACTACGCCAAATACATCTCCCGCACCTTCGAGAAAACCATCACCGGCACCTTCCTCAATGAAACCAGCCAGGTGCTCCAGAAGCTCTCCCAACTGCTGGTGCTCTGGGTCGGCGCCGCCATGGTGCTCAAAGGCGAACTCACCCTGGGTCAGCTGATCGCTTTTCGGATCATCAGCGGCTACGTGACCCAGCCCCTGCTGCGGCTCTCTTCGATCTGGCAGAACATCCAGGAGCTCAGGGTTTCGTTTGAACGACTGGCCGATGTGGTGGACACCCCGGAGGAATCCAGCGATGCCGACAAGGGCAACATCCCACTGCCGCCGGTGCATGGCGACGTGGAGTTTGAGAAGGTGAGCTTCAGCTTCTCGCCGGGCAGCCCCGAGGTTCTCAAAAACGTCGACCTGCACATTCCCCAGGGAACCTTCGTGGGGGTGGTGGGCCAGAGCGGCAGCGGCAAGAGCACCCTGATGAAACTGCTGCCACGTTTGTATTCACCAACCCAGGGCCGCATCCTGGTCGACCGCTACGACATCGACAAGGTGGAGCTCTATTCCTTGCGGCGCCAGATCGGCATCGTGCCCCAGGATCCCCTGCTCTTCTCGGGCACGATCAGTGAAAACATCGCCCTCACCAATCCCGAAGCCCCCTCCGATTCGATCGTGGCGGCCCCCCGCGCTGCCGCGGCCGATGATTTCATCATGGAGCTGCCCTCCGGCTACAGCACCCCCGTGGGCGAACGGGGCGCCTCGCTTTCGGGGGGCCAGCGGCAACGCATCGCCATTGCCCGCACCCTGCTGGGCAACCCGCGGCTGCTGGTGATGGATGAGGCGACCAGCGCCCTCGATTACGACACCGAGCGCCAGGTGTGCGACAACCTCAAGGATTCGCTGAAGGACAGCACCGTGTTCTTCATCACCCACCGACTCTCCACCATTCGCCGGGCCGACCTGATCGTGATGATGCATCAAGGCTCGATTGTTGAAAGCGGCACCCACGATGAATTGATCGCCCTCAAGGGCCGCTACTTCGCCCTCTATCGCCAGCAGGAGGCCAGCTGATGGCTCGCATCCCCACCCCAAACGACCTGTTCAGGCGGGCCCAGAACAACCTGGAGCGCTCCATCCACACCGACAGTGAAGATGTTGTGCTGCAGCAATCGCGCTTCTGGGCCCGCGGCATCAGCCTGGCCCTGATGGCGGTCACGGGTTTTGGCCTGGCCTGGCTGGCCCTGGCGAAGACCGAAGAGATCGTCACGGCCCCAGGCAAACTGGAGCCGCTCGGGGTGGTGAAGGATGTGCAGATGCCAGTAGGCGGGGTGGTGGATCAGGTGCTGGTGAAGGAGGGGCAACGGGTGAGGAAGGGTCAGTTGTTGCTGAAGCTCGATACTGAAGCCACCCAGGATCGCAAGGCCAGTGTGGAGAAAACGATCGAATTCAAACAACAGCAGCTTGCCCTCAAGGATGAGGAACTGACCCGCTATCTGGCGGTGAACGACACCGAACAACAGGTGCTGCGTGAAAGCCTTGTGCTGGAAAAAGAAGTGCTTAGCCGTTTCGACAAACTCAATAAGGAAGGTGCCACCGCCGAGCTGCAATTCCTGCAGCAACGCAACAAGGTGCAGGAGGTGGAGGGTCAGCTGCAACAGGCCAAGGTGGAGCGCCTGCGGCAGCAGGCCATCCTGGAGCAGGGGGCGCGGGAATTGCAGAGCAACCTGGCCGACCTGCGCAGCAAACTGATCGAACTGAACGTGAACATCCGCTATCAGGCGATCCGCTCACCGGAGGCAGGCCTGGTGTTTGAGCTCAAGCCCAAATCGAAGGGCTTCGTGGCCGAAACCAGTGAGCCGGTGATGAAGATCGTGCCCTTCGATCGCCTCGAAGCCCGGGTGGAGGTACCCAGCAAGGACATCGGCTTCGTGCAGGTGGGCAAGGCCGCCGACATCAGCATTGATTCGTTTCCGGCCTCGGATTTCGGCGTGCTGCAGGGCACCGTGCGCAAGATCGGCTCCGATGCCCTCCCGCCCGATCAGCTCAAGCAGTTTTATCGCTTCCCGGTCGATATCCGGCTCAACACCCAGCAGCTCAAGCTCAAGAGCGGCGCCAGCCTGCCCCTGCAGGTGGGCATGTCGCTTACCGCCAATGTGAAACTGCGCAAGGTGACCTACCTGCAACTGTTGCTCGGCGACTTCAAGGACAAGGCCAAGTCGTTGCAGCGGATCTGAGCAAGGCGGCTAAGCCCAAAACACGCCAGATTGAACCGCCTATCCACTCCATGCCCGATTCCCTTGCCTTCTGGATCCGCACCCCCTGCGGCCGCGCCAAATACCAGGCACTGGCGGCCCGGCCCGGGCTACTGGCGAGGCTCCGCCTGGGCTGGTTCGTGCTGATCGCGGCCCTGAGAGACCTGGGCCAGCCCCTACTTCAGGACGGGCCTGCGGATGGTGAGTCGTCGCCCAGCTCGGAAGGCTGAGCCTTGGCCTGAGGGGCCTCGGCCCGGGCGGGCTCCGCCAGGGCCCGCCGCGCCACCCGGGTCACCAGCAAGGTCACCGCCACGGTGGCGGCAATCCCCAGGAAGCGCACCACCCAGGTGAGGGGATCGGCCTGGCCGGCCAGCACCGTGTTGAAGCGCGTCACATCGCCCGCCAGGGCCCCGAGGGCACAGAACAGCACCGTGCCCGGCAGGATGCCGATCAGGCCAAGGGAGTAATCCCGCAGGCTCACCTCACTGAGGCCATAGGCGAGGTTGAGCAGGCTGAAGGGAAAGGCCGGCGAGAGGCGGGTGAGCAGCACCAACCGCAGCCCCTCCCTGCTCACGGCCTGCTCCACCGCCAGGAGCTTCGGAGCGGCCGCAAGCCGCCGCCGCGCCCAGCCCCGCAGCCGGCCACGCCCCAGCAGAAACTCGATCTCAGCGCCGAGGCAGGCCCCCACGAACACCACCAAACTGCCCAACCAGGTACCGTAGAGGGCGCCGGCCAGCATCGAGGCCCACACCCCCGGCAACAGCAGGGTGACCCAGAGGGCATAGAGGGGCACGAAGGCCACCGCCCCGAGGGGGGAGGCCAGGAGAGGTTGCCACGTCTCGAACAAATGCTCCAAAATTCACTCCAAGACAAAACCAGTCTGCAAAGGAGTGACGTGATCTGCGAGACAGGGCTCAATCCTGAAGATCAGTGGCTTATCCAGAAGCCCAAAAGGGCGGTGGATATCGATCTTGAGAATGGCTACAAGATCGTAGAGATACAAAAGTCACATTTCGCTTGTAGAGCAGGCTGCAAAACTGAACTACAATAGATTAACCCGACTAGCCAACTAACGGCAGCTGTGGGGCAAGGCCGATGATTCCATTACCATTGAGATCATAGGCAATACTGACCTCGGCCTCAGCAAGCTGAGAGGAAGAAAGTAGTGTCGAAGAGGTGAGTGAACCCAATCCGTTGAGAGCCCAGCGCGCATACTGAAAGGTAGTAGAGTTTTTCCAGAACAAGTCATAGCCGGATGCCGAGGGAGCCGAAGCTATAGCCAGCCAATTCTGCCCAGGATTGGAAGCAGAGGCATACTGGCCAACAAAGGTGATCGGGATTGGCGGGCCAGAAGATGGTTGCAGAGCATATCCAAATGGAGTGGTGCCCAAATTAACCCCGTTAATGGAAACAGGTCCCTTATCAAAAGGCAATCCCGTAATACCATCTCTATCAACATCAGCGCCCAGACTGGTCTCAGCCGAATAGAGATCTGCGAGAGAGACATAAGCAGAGGAAACGAGATCACCTGAAGGGGTGAGATTCCAACGGGCATATTGGGCTGTAACAGCGTTTTTCCAATACAGTTGATAGCCGCTTCCGGCTGCCGCAGCAGCCACGGTGACCCAGT
>JBAXOO010000079.1:0-7091 GCA_037133235.1 Cyanobium sp. ELA507 | reverse complement strand
GTAGCGGAAGGCGCCGCTGCTCTGCAGCAGCCATTCGCCCACCAGGCCATCGCAGGCCAGGAAGGCGCCGCCGCTGCCGAAGGCCTTGCCAAAGGTGCCGCCCACGATCGCCACGTCGGCGATGCCGTGGGCCAATCCGCGGCCGCCGGGGCCGATCACCCCAAGGGCATGGGCCTCATCCACCAACAAGGGGGCACCGTGGCGGGCGCAGAGGGCCGCGATCACGGCCAGGGGCGGACTGGTGCCCTCCATGCTGTACAGGCTTTCGCAGAGCACCAGCAGGCGGGCCGCCGGGCGGGCGCGCCGTTCGGTGAGCAGGAGTCGTTCGAGTTCGGCTGGGTCGTTGTGGGCGAAACGCTTGAGGCGGGCACCGCAGGCGCGCACCCCCGTCAGCAAAGAGTGGTGGATCAGGCGATCGGCCAGCACCAGGCTGTGGCGATCGGCCAGGGCGGCCACCGCGGCGAGGTTCGCCTGGAAGCCGCTGGGGAAGAGCAGCACCCGCTCGCGCCCCAGCCAGGCGGCTAGGGCCTGCTCCAGCTCTAGGTGCACCGGCCGGGTGCCGCTCACCAGCCGCGAGGCGCCGGCGCCCAGGCCACTGGCGGCCAATTCGGCTGCGGCGGCCGCCAGCACGGCTGGATCGCGGGTGAGGCCCAGGTAGTCGTTGCTGGCCAGATCCAGCAGGGGGGAGGGCGCCGGAGGGCTTGCCTCCCCGGCCCTGGCGGCTACGGCTCCATCGGGCGCGGCTGGCTGCAACGCAGCGGCGCCGGCGGGCACGAGGCTGCGAAGACGGCGGCGACGAACGGCGGGCAGATCCCCGAGGGCGGAGCGCAGCTGCTGGCGCCAGGGGGGCTCAGCAGTTGCCGGCTCGATCGTGTCGTCGCCGCCGCTCACAGGGGCTGGGGGGAAAGAGATCAGGGCGTTCCGTAGCCAAGGCTAGGAGTCAGTCTGAAACGACGCAGGACATCGCTGACGGGGGCGGAGAATCCTCGCCATGCCTGTCGCGGCTCAAGGGATCGCCTTACTGTTCGCGGGCCGCGGCGGATCTGCGTCAGCTGCTGATGGAGCCCAAAAGCGGAGCACCCCGTCGATCTGGAACGCCCATTCGCCGGGGCCGAAGCGCCTCTGCCCGCCGTGGCCGGGCAGCAGCCAGCGCACATCGAGGCTGCGCAGCTTCGCCACCGACGCCAGCTGGCGCTCCCAGTTGTGCCAGCAGTAGGTGCGGGAGGCCACCAAGGCGCCGGTGGCCTCGCCGGCGGCGGCGCTCCACCAGAGGTGGTCGCCGCTGAAGAGGATCTGGTCGCCGAGCAGGGCCACCAGCGAGCCGGCGGTATGGCCAGGGGTGGGGATCAGGCGCAGGGCGGCGTCGAGATCCATCGGGTCGTCCCCCTGCAGAAGGTGTTCGGCGCCGGGGGCGGCGTCGGCATCGGCGGCGTGGATCCAACGGGGGCAGCCGAAGCGCGCCGCCCAGCGGTCGTGGTCGGCCACGTCGTCGCGATGGGTGAGCACGATCGTGGCCAGGCCACCCAGGGCTTCGATCTGACGGGCCAAGGGCGCGTTGAAGCGGGGAGAGTCGATCAGCACGTTTCCCGCCGACCGCACGATCAGGTAACTGCTGGCTCCGAAGCTCCGCCGCGATGCCCAGCCGCAGTAATACACGTCTCCTGCCGGATGGCGCGTGAGCAGGGCGGGAAAGCCATCGGCGGGCGTGCGCCGCATCTGATCGGCGGGCGCCTGGATCGCCGCCACCGGACAGGCCCGCAAGGCCAGCAGCGCCCGCGTGGTTTCCGCCTCCCCCTCGGGCTGGCGCCACACGTGGGCCGCGTCGCTGTTGGGCGCCGGTGCGAAGTGCTGAGGATCCCACTGCCAGCAGGTGCCGCAGTCGATGCAGCGCTCGTTCACGACGAAGTTCATGGCCGCCAGCGGGAGCTGCACCCATGGTGGCGGCGGGGAATCCTCAGGGGAAAGACCCGAGGAGATGCCCATGGCCGCGCCCGCGATCCAGTCCCCGCGAGCCCGCCCGCCGGGTTTGATCCAGCGGTACCGGGAGGAACTGCAGGCTCGCCACTACGCACGCCGCACAGTCGATACCTACGAGCAGTGGCTGCGGCGGTTCCTGCGCTTTCACCACCTGCGGCACCCGCGGGAGATGGGCAGCGCGGAGGTGAATGCCTTTCTCACCCATCTGGCCGTGGAGGGAAAGGTGAGCGCCTCCACCCAGAACCAGGCGCTGTCGGCGCTGCTGTTCCTGTACCGGGAGCTGCTGGAGCGGGATCTGGATCTGGAAGGGGTGGTGCGGGCCCGGGCGCGGCGGCGGTTGCCGGTGGTGCTGAGCGAGGCGGAGGTGCGAGCCGTGCGGCAAGAGCTGGAGGGGGATCCGGCGCTGGTAGTGGGGTTGCTGTATGGGAGTGGGCTTCGCTTGATGGAGGCCCTGCGCCTGCGGGTGAAGGATCTTGATTTCGAGCGGCGGGAAGTGACGGTGCGCGATGGAAAAGGCGGCAAGGATCGCCGCACGCTGCTCCCCGAGAGCCAGATCGCGGTTCTGAAGCAGCATTTGCAGCTTGTACGCCGCCTGCATGAGCAGGATCTGGAGGCGGGTTGGGGCGCCGTGATGCTGCCCTATGCCTTGGAGAGAAAGTACCGCCACGCCAACCGGCAATGGGGTTGGCAATGGGTGTTTCCCCAGCGAAACCGCTGGCGTGATGGGGCCTCCGGGAAGGAGGGCCGTCACCATTTGGATCAGAGTGTTGTGCAGAAGGCCGTAAAGCTGGCCATTCGAAACGCCGGCATGACCAAGCCAGCAAGCTGCCACACCTTCCGTCATTCTTTCGCCACCCATCTGCTGGAGCGCGGCCAGGACATCCGCACCATCCAGGAGCTCATGGGCCACGCCGACCTGAACACCACCATGATTTACACCCACGTGCTCAAGCGAGGCCCATTGGGGGTGATCAGCCCCGCCGACACCTCGTAGCAGCCGTTATGGCGGATAACGGTTCCGTTATCCATTGTTCAGGCCGAACATGTTTTGCGGAAAGTTATTGCCCCAGCTGCTCTGGCCCGCTCTGCTCGGCATGTGGTTAACTGAAGCTCGTCACAGCTCAGAGGTGGGTAACGGAAACCACCGATACAGCGTTCGACCTACCAAAACGGCCCTTGCGGGAGTGTCTTGAGATAACAGGAAGGAAACTGTCAGTCAGAAGCGTTCAATGACAATTCAATCCAAACCATGAATATGCCCCTAGGCAGACAAAGCCCTGCTTGGATACAAGAAACTGAGATTCGCAGCGCCGGTCTATGCTGGCCAAGCTGCTTGGCATAGCAGACCATTCCTGTTATCCGGGCCTCCACCCACGAAGCAGTTGCCGAGCATGAGCGCCAGTTTCCAACAGCTTGCCAACTTCATCTGGTCTGTCGCCGACCTGCTGCGTGGACCGTACCGGCCACCACAGTACGAACGGGTGATGCTACCGCTGACGGTATTGCGCCGATTCGATGCTGTCTTGGCACATAGCAAGGCCGAAGTTCTCAAGAAGTTCTTAGACTTGGAGGCTCGAAACGAACGATTGCGAGAAGAAAAGAAAGAAACTATCAACGTCGACACGATCCTCAACAGCCTAGCTAGGGATGAGGCAGGTAATGCGTTGGGCTTCCACAACCACAGCCAGCTCGACTTCCCCAAGCTCAAAGGTGATCCAGACAACATCGGCCGTCATCTGGCTGACTACATCGCCGGCTTCTCCGAGAACATCCGCAAAATCTTCGAGCGCTTCGAGTTCGATAAAGAGATCGAGAAGCTGGAGGAATCCAACCGCCTCTACCAGGTGGTGGCCCAGTTCTGTGAACTCGACCTGCACCCGCGATCTGTGGACAACATCACCATGGGGCTGGTGTTTGAGGATCTGATTCGCCGCTTTAACGAAGCTGCCAACGAGACGTCCGGGGATCACTTCACACCACGGGAGGTGATCCAACTGATGGTCAATCTGCTGCTCGAACCGGATACGCAGGTGCTCACCCAGCAAGGCGTGATCGTGACCATCTGTGATCCCGCCTGCGGCACCGGCGGCATGTTGGCAGAAGCTCAGAACTGGATCCGCGCCCATAACGATCAGGCCACCGTGAAAGTATTCGGGCAGGACTACAACCCACGTTCGTACGCTGTCGCTGCCTCAGACCTGCTGATCAAGGGGCACAAGGACGGGCAGGTGGTGCTGGGAAATACCCTCACCGAAGATCCCTTTCCTGACCAACGCTTCGACTACCTGCTGGCCAATCCCCCGTTTGGTGTGGATTGGAAGGCGGAGAAGAAGACGATCGACCGCTGGCCCAACTTTCGTGGTTATGGCGGCAAGCTGCCGCGCATCAACGACGGAGCACTGCTGTTCCTGCTGTTCATGATCAGCAAGTTCCAGGATTACAAGCCTGGAGATCGCGAAAAGCCAGGATCACGGATCGCCATCGTTTTCAACGGTTCACCCCTGTTCACCGGCGGCGCCGGCAGTGGTGAGAGTGAGATTCGCCGCTGGATCATCGAGCGCGACCAGTTGGAGGCGATCGTGGCGTTGCCGGAGCAGATGTTCTACAACACCGGCATCGGCACGTTCATCTGGGTGGTCACCAACCGCAAGGCAGCCCACCGAAAGGGCAAGATTCAGCTGGTCGACGCACGCGAACGGCATACGCCGATGAAGCGAAGCCTGGGCGATAAGCGACGATATCTCGATCAAGCTGCCATCGATACCATCACCCGTGAACATGGAGCCCTGGATGACAGTCTCACCAGCCGCGTGTTTGACAATGCCGATTTCGGCTATCGCCGCATCACCGTACTGCGCCCCTTGCGGTTGCGTTTTGAGATCACGAGTGAAGCTCGAGAGCGCTTTCTCAACACCTGCCCAGAGCTGTTTGATGCCCTGCAAATGGTTGAAGACGTCTTCGGGGATGAGCCTCAGTTTGATTGGAATGACACCTGGGAAGAGGTGCAGAAGCTGTTCAAGCGCCTACCCCACGGCATCGAAGGTTGGGCCAAAGGTTCCAAGGGAACTGCACAGAAGAAGATCTTCCGCGAATGCTTTACCGTGACCGATCCTGAGGCCAAACCCGTCATTGCCAAGCATCACAGGGCGTTGCGGCTGGATCAAGAGGAGCTCTTTCCTGGCCAGACTCTTCCGGTTGATGTTGACAAGGAGAGACTAGCTTGCTTGCTGGGCCTTCACACCGATGGCCAAGGTGGTTTCCTCGAATACGAATCCGATTCGGCACTGAAGGATGCCGAGAACATCCCACTGAAGGAAGACAATGTCAGTTACTTCCTGCGCGAGGTGCGCCCCTATGTGGCGGATGCCTGGATTGACCGTGAAACGCTCGACGAGCAGGACGGCGGCATCGGCAAGGTGGGCTATGAGATCAACTTCAACCGCGTGTTCTTTCAGTACCAGCCGCCGCGCCCACTCCATGAGATCGATGCGGAGCTGGCTGGTGTGGAACAGCGGATTCAGGAGTTGCTGCGGGAGGTGACGAAGTAATGGGGTCCGTAGATCCTCAATCGGTGCATGCAGCCGCCTTGCTTCAATCAGAACTGCCGAGCGACTGGGCAGCAGTTAGGCTCAAGTTTCTTTTAAGTGAACCGATCACTGATGGACCTCACCTCACACCTGAGTTCATCTCTGAGGGGTTCCCCTTCCTGTCGGTTGATGGCATTCAGAATGGCGAACTTGAATTCGAGGGCTGTAGGTATATCTCAGATGAAGATCATAAGGAATTCAGCCGGAAGGCTTCACCCCGCCGGGATGACATCCTTCTGGGAAAGGCTGCCTCGACCGGAAAGGTTGCCAGAGTAAAGGTAGACACGGAGTTCAGCATTTGGTCGCCATTGGCGCTTTTACGTGCAGATAAGGAGAAGATCTCTGGCGCCTTCCTTGAATACTGCCTAAAATGCACTCTTCTCCAAAGCCAGATTGATGATCTCTGCAGTTCGAATACTCAGAAGAATATCAGCATGGGCGATATTCCAAGGCTTTTGCTTCCCTTGCCTAGCCTTGGCGATCAACATTCAATAGCCAGTTATCTTGTCCGAGAAACAGCCTACATCGATGCCTTGATTGCAGACAAGGAACGCATGCTGTCGCTGCTGGATGAAAAGCGCGCTGCTCTCATCAGCCGTGTTGTCACCCGTGGTCTCGATCCCGATGTCCAGGTCAAAGCTTCCGGGCAGGACTGGCTGGGTGAGATACCGGCGCATTGGGAGATTCAGCCGATAAAGTTCTTGGCTGTTGTTGGCAATGGCTCAACCCCCTCGGTCGAAAACGTAGACTACTGGGACGAAACAGGCTTCCCTTGGCTCAATAGCTCAGTGGTCAACCTATCACCGGTCACATCCGCGAGCCGCTATGTGACAGAGACTGCCCTGCGCGAATGTCACTTGCCCAAAATCAAACCTCCTGCTGTACTTGTGGGAATCACTGGCCAAGGCAAGACGCGTGGGATGGCTGCATTGTTGGGAATGGAGGCCACCATCAACCAGCACTTGGCCTTCATCAAGCCACGCTCTAAACAGACCAGCACTGAATACTTGTGTTACTTGCTGGGGCATGCCTACGCATTTCTTCGTAGCGATAGTGATGGTGCGGGCAGCACCAAGGGCGCCATCACTTGTGAGCAGTTGGCGAACCTGAAGATTCCTGTTCCACCAATCGAAGAACAGATTGAAATCTGCTCCAGGATTGTGCAGTCATTGGACATCTTGATGCCTCTCCGCTCGGAGATCACGAACTCACTAGTATTGCTTGCTGAACGGCGCTCTTCACTCATCACTGCTGCAGTCACCGGTCAGATCCCGATGGAGGCGATGTCCTAATGAAAGTCGAAAGGATCACCCTTGCCAACTATCGGGGCTTCGATCAAATCGACCTTGACTTTGCCTATGACGTTACGGTGATTGCCGGTGTTAACGGCGTGGGAAAGTCCGGGGTATTGAAGGCACTGACGAGTGCACTGTCGCTTTCATTGCCCAGATTCACGGTTTCCAGAGAGACCCCACTTGGCTTGAGCGATACAGATGTTCAGTCGGGCAAGCCTGGACTCTCCATATC
>JBAXOO010000078.1:0-7093 GCA_037133235.1 Cyanobium sp. ELA507 | reverse complement strand
CATGGGTCAGAGCTTGAGATGCCTTGGTTGTCTTGCCTTGGTTGTCGTGGCTTGGTTGTCGTGGCTTGGTTGTCGTGCCTTGGTTGTCGTGGCTTGGCGGTGGCGGGGGCTTTCGCTATCCCGCTCAGGGTATGGGCTTCCATCCCGGTGGGAGCCCTGCTGCCGCCATTCTGATAGCGAGCGATACCTGCGGGCCACCGTTGGGGGGCAATGGGCTTTTGGCAGCGACTGGGTTCAGGGCGGCCGATGGCTCAGGCCGGCACGAAGGCCAGGGCCACGCCGTTGTTGCAGTAGCGCTTGCCGGTGGGGCGGGGGCCATCCGAAAACACATGGCCCTGGTGCCCGCCGCAGCGGCGGCAGTGGTATTCGGTGCGGGGCACGATCAACTTGAAATCCACCTTGGTGACCACCGCCTCGCCCAGGGGTTGCCAAAAGCTGGGCCAGCCGGTGCCGCTGTCGAACTTGGCGCTCGAGCTGAACAGGGGCAGCTTGCACCCGGCGCAAACAAACGTGCCGCGGCGTTTTTCGTGCTCCAGGTGGCTGCTGAAGGGGCGTTCCGTTCCCTCCTTGCGCAGCACGGCGTAGGCCGCAGGCGGAAGCCTTCGCTTCCATTCGGCATCGCCCAGCTGCCAGCGCTGATCACCAGCCGCTGAAGCCGCCTCGGCTGGCCTGGCAGCACTGAGGATCGATCCGAGCGGAGCCAGACCCGTGGCCAGACCAGCCAGCAGGGCCCGCAGGTGATCGCGGCGGTTCATATGGGGAGGGGATGCCAAGGTTGGAGGTCAGCCCACCCAGCCGGCGCTAAGCACCACCGCTAGGCCAAGAAAAATGGCCAGCAGGGTCCAGCTGATGCGGTTGAGGGTTTCCTCGGCGCTGCGGGCACTGGTGAACATGGAGCCGCCGCTGGAAGCCAGCCCCCCCATGCCATCACCCTTAGGGCTGTGCAGCAGCACGCTCACGATGAGCAGCACGGCGCTGAGCATCCAGAGCGAGGAAATGACGGTCTTGAGCATGGGGCAAGCCTAACGGGCCGAGGGGATTCAGACCCCGAGCGTTTGGGGGATGCGGCTGGCGGTGTTGGGGGTGCCGGCGGGCAGGATCAGGGATTCGCCCGTCATCAGGGCGGGTTTGGGCAGGCCCAGGATCGACAGCACGGTGGGGGCGATGTCGGCCAGTCCGCCTTGGTCCCGCAGCTGCACGTTGGTGCCATGGCCAGGCAGCTGGCGCTTCTCGCCTTCCACCAGGATCACCGGCACCGGATTGGTGGTGTGGGCCGTCCAGGGCCGGCCGTCGGCCCCCTGCATCACCTCGGCATTGCCGTGGTCGGCCGTGATTAGCAGGGTGCCTCCCATCCGGTTGGTGGCCTCCATCAGCTGGCCGACGCAACGGTCCACGGTGGTCACCGCTTCGATGGTGGCCCCCATCTGGCCGGTGTGGCCCACCATGTCGGGGTTGGCATAGTTGATTACCACGAGGGCATAGATCCCCTTGCGGATCGCGGTGATGCAGTTTTCGGTGAGCTTTTCGGCGGACATCGCCGGGGACTGGTCGTAGGTGGCCACCCGGGGGGAAGGCACCAGGTGCCGGTCTTCTCCAGGGAAGGCCTGTTCGATGCCACCGTTCATGAAATAGGTGACATGGGGGTATTTTTCCGTCTCGGCGGTGCGGAATTGCCGCAGCCCGTGCTCGGAGATCACCTGCCCCAGCAGGCCGTCGAGGGATTCGGGGGGGAAGGCCACCTGCACCGGCAGCCCCCGCTCGTACTGGGTGAAGGTGACCAGATGCAGGGGGGCGATCTGCTCCCTGGGGAAGTTGCTGAACTCGTCCACCACCAGGGCCCGCACCAGTTGGCGCACCCGGTCGGGCCGGAAGTTGAAGCACACCATCCCATCACCGGGCTTGATCAGTCCGTCGGCCAGCCGGACTGGCTCCAGGAATTCGTCGGTGATCTCTGCCCCATAGGAGGCCTCCAGCAGCTCCGCTGGGGTGGCGGTGCTGATCGGGCTGGGCTCGGTGAGCAGGCGGTAGGCCTTTTCGGTGCGCTCCCAACGGTTGTCCCGATCCATGGCCCAGTAGCGGCCGCAGAGGGTGGCGATCCGGCCGACACCGGCGGCCTCGATCTGCTCGGCGATGGTGGCCAGGAAGGCCGGGGCGCTGTTGGGGGCGGTATCGCGGCCGTCGGTCACGACGTGGATGCAGACATCCTTGAGGCCCCGGCCCGCCGCCCACTGGAGCAGGCCGCCCAAGTGGTTGACATGGCTGTGAACGCCACCATCGGAGCAGAGGCCGATCAGATGCAGGGTGCCCCCATCCGTCAGCAGGGTGTCCGCCAGGGCGTTGAGGGCCGGGTTGGCGGCGATGCTGCCATCGCGCACGGCCTGGCCGATGCGCACCAACTCCTGGCGAATAATCCGACCAGAGCCGATCGTGAGGTGGCCTACCTCGGAATTGCCCATCTGGTCGTCGGGCAGGCCCACGGCTCCTCCACTCGCCTCGATCAGGGTGTGGGGATAGGCGTGCCAGAGGGCATCCATCACGGGGGTGACGGCCGCCTTGATCGCGTTGTGTTCGGCCTCGTGGCGGTAACCCCAGCCATCGAGGATGGCCAGCACCACTGGGGCTACAGGTGCTGAATCGCCAAAGGCCGGTGGGGGAGTGGCCGAAGCACCCTGCACCTGGCCTTGGCCGAGATGCTGCGGTGGGGAAGAGACTGGATTCACCCGATCGGCCAACGGTGTGGTGCGTGATCCACAGTTAACCTACAGCGGTGCCAGGATTGGTCCTCCTTTTCGGGGTGTAGGTCAGCCTTTGGCTACATCTTGATAACCCGCGGCTTGACTAACATCAAGTTCCCGTGGGTTTCAGGGCGGCCATGGCCGGCGAACGGCTCGAACTGCTTTCCGAGGCCGAGCTGGCCCGCACCCTTGACCGGCTCGCCTCCCAGGTGCTGGAGAGCGCTGCCACGGGCAGCTCCCTGCTGCTGTTGGGCATTCCCACCCGTGGGGTGGCCCTGGCCCGGGTGCTCGCCGGCCGGCTCGAGGCCCAGCTGGGCCACCCCGTTGACCATGGCAGCATCGACCCCACCTTCCATCGGGATGATCTCGAGCGGGTCGGCACCCGTCTGGTCGAGGCCACCCAGCTGCCGACGGGCGTGGATGGTCGTCATGTTGTGCTGGTGGATGATGTGATCTTCACCGGTCGCACCGTGCGGGCGGCCCTAGAAGCCCTCCACACCTGGGGACGGCCCATGCGGGTGCAACTGCTGGTGATGGTGGACCGGGGGCACCGGGAGCTACCGATCCAGCCCGATTTCTGTGGTCGTTCAGTGCCCACCACCCGCCAAGAAAACATCCAGGTTTGCCTCCACGCAATCGATGCAGAGGAGGGCATCTACCTGCAGCGGGCCTGAGCCACCAGGGCCTTGGGCTCAGGCGGATGGGGTCAGGCGGTGGCGAGTTCGTCGTCGCGGAAGTGAGCACGGAAGCGGCCGAAGGCCACCACCACCGGCAAATTGGGACTGATCGGACGGCCTTTCCATTCGGTCAGCACCTGCACCACGTCGCCCTCCTGTCCCTCGAGATCGAAGGCCTTGCCGCGATGCTCGGGATGGGTGTACACCACCACGCTGCGACATACCTTCACCCGATCTCCTGCCTGCATCGTTGGTGGATTGCCGATCAACGATCCATCCTGTCACGCTTCGGGGCCGGATCCAGGGCCTGACCGGAGGCCGGAGTCAGCGTTCACAAGCGGTTTCTGGACCGGCTTCTACCACCTTTCCGCCCAAGTCCCGGCAGGCCGACTCGAAGGCCTTCCATTCGTTCATGCCGGCGGCGATCCGCTGCTTGACGCCGGCATCCAGTTGGGCCACGGGCACCGACTGGGGCAGCTCGCCGTGGCCATCGTGTTCCTGGTCCACCTTTTTCAGCTTTGCCAGCTGCTGGTCCACCCGTTGGCTGAGGGGTTGGGCCCGTTGTTGCCACCAGGGGTGGTCGATTCGATGCAGGCTGTCGAGGGCCTCCCACCAGCGGGCCTGGCCCGCCAAGCGGCTGGCCCGTTCCCATTCCAGGCGGTTGCGTTCCCAGTTGAGCCGCAGCTGGTCGCCCACGGCATTGCCGTCACCCCGGTGGTCCTCCCCCAGCGGCGCCAGGCTGCTCAGGGCCCCCGGCAGGTCGCCCTGGCGGAACCGTTCCACGGCGAGTCGCTCCAGCTCGGTTTGCCAGGTCTTCAGCCGCTGCTGGTCGCTGTGCCCCCCGGCCGCCGAGTTGAGCAACTGGCGCTGCAGCCGCAGGGCCTCGGCCCAGCGACCCTGGTTCCAGAGCTGGATGGCCTTATCCCGCCGGCAGCGGCCCTGCTCCAAAGGGGCCCGGCCCGGTAGCCAGCTGAGGGCATTGAGCTGCTCCCCATAGCGCAGGCAGGCATCCAGCTGGCCGGAGGCCGCAGCCGCCTTGATTCTCAGGGGCAGTTGCCGTTCCCACCAGTACACCGACCCCAGGGCGGTGGCGACCGTTCCAAGGGTGAGGGCCAGCCAAAAACGCGGAAGTCTGGGCCGGCGGGGGGCCAAGGGTGGGGAAGATCGGAGAATCCACCCTGTTGTATGCACTGGGGCGCGGCGGAGCTGGCTCCGGTGGCCGCTCACCGCACCGGACCCAGGATCTGCGGGGCCAGGGGGGTGCCGGTCACCAGGTCCTCCCCCTCCAGCCGGAGTTGTCCTTCGGGATCGACCAGGAAGCGCAGCTTCAACCGGTCTTCCCCCAGTTGCCCCGCTGGGCTCAAGGGGAGCGGGGCCGGTTGGTCGGCCCAGGCCTCCACCGCCGCTTCGCCCGCGGGCCGGCGCCGCAGCACCGGCACCCCGCCGCGGAACACCACTTCGGAGCGTTCCTCGGCTGCCGGTTCCCCGAGTACCAGCTCAAGGGAGCTCTGCTGGTCTTGGCTGCAGGCCAAGACCAGTTCGAGGGGCTGTTCGGTGGGCCAGGCCTGGCCCGCCAGGAAAAGGGGGTGCCAGCGGTGGCTGCCGCTGCGTTGATCCCAGCAGCGCAGGGAGACGCCGCGCCGCAGCACGTCCCGCAGCCGCACGCCCGGGGTGAGGGCCAGGGCACCGAGGGCTACCGCCTCCACCGGCCGTTCCCCCCGCAGGGGGATGCCTTCGCACCGCTCGCTGATCCAGCGGCGAATGCGGGGGATGCGGCTGCTCCCGCCCACCGGCAGCACGGCATCGAGCCGAGAGGGGTCCAGCCCTTCCCGCCGGGCCGCCGCCCAGACGCTCTCGAGCAGGGCATCGAGCTGCTCGATCAGGCCCCTTTCCTCCAGCAGCGCCTCAAAGCGGGCCCGATCCAGCCGCAGCTCCTGGGCTGGCGCCCCCGGGGGGCTCCACAGCCGCACCGCCCGGGGGCCATCGCTGAGGGCGCACTTGATCGCCTCGGCCTCCCGCAGCAGGTCAGCGCTGGGGTGGGCGCTGGGGCAAAGCTCGGCGGCAATCCAGCGGTCGATGTCCCGCCCGCCGATGGCCAGCCCCGCCTTGCCGATCACCCTGGCGCAGCGCAGGGCCTGGCCGCTTGCCTCCAGGTTGCGGCCGGCGAAGCGCAGCAACTGGGCGATGGGGGCGGCCTTGCCCTCGCCCCCCTCCAGGGCCACCAGCGAGAGGTCGATCGTGCCGCCCCCCAAGTCCACCACCAGCACCCGACTCCCCGGAGCCAGCCCGGCGCCGATGGCGGCGGCGGTGGGCTCATCCACCAGGGCCACCTCCGCGACGACTAGATCGCGGCTCATCCGCCGCAGCCATTGCCGGTAGCCCCGAAGGCCCTCGATCGGCGCGGTCAGCACCAGCCGGCTTGGGGTCACCTCCGGCGGCAGGGCCCCCCAGAGCCGGTGCAGCAGCAGGGCTCCAGCGGCTTCCGCCGACAGCCAGGGGGCCTCTTCGGCGGACCCGGCTTCGAGCGCCGCCGCTGCGGCCGGCTCGGCGCCGATGCGGCGCTTGAAATCACGGCAGAGCCCAGGGCCCTCGGCGTCGGCCAGGCCCGCCTCCAGCACCTGGCGGCCCACCAGCGCCCGATCGTGCCCATCCGGCGCCGCCAGCCAAAGCAGGCTGGGCACCACCGCCGGATCCGCGAGGGCATAGGGGGGCAGCTCCAGCAGGCGGGCCGGGCTGGCTGTGCCGTCCTGCCAGGCCACCACGGTGGTGCTGCTGCCCAGGTCGATCGCGAGGGTTCCCGCCATGGGGGGTGGACTCCGGTGCTGACCTAAGCTGATGGATCGACCTTTTGCTTCGGTAGCGACAGCATGCCCGGCAGCATCCCAGTCAATCCCAAGGAACTGGCCCAGCGGGCCGACAGCCTGATCCGCCACGCCAGCAACCGCTACCTCACCACGGTGCGGATCGCCTTCCGCGCCAAGCAACGCCGTTTCGATGACTTCGATGGGCTGCTTGACGACGCCATGATCAAGCCCGTGCAGCGAGCCATCATCGAGCTCTCCGACGAGCAGGACCAGCCCGACCTGTTGCCTGGCTGATCCGCCGGCTATGGAGGTGCGCGAAGGTGAGGGCTGGCGGCTGGTGTTTGACCCGGCCCGCCAGCCCTTCGTTGTGTTGATTGGTGGTGGGTCCGAAGCTGGCGGTGGCTGGGCGGCCGAGCTCACTGCCGTCGAGGCCAGGATCCTGCGCAGCGGCGTGGGCCGCCTGGTTGCCCAGCATGGCGACCTTGTCCCTGGCCTGATGGCCGAGGAGGCAATCGAGCTGGCCTTGGAGATGGCCTGTGGTGAGGGGGTGCTGTGGCTGGCCCTGGAGGGGGATCGCCACCGCTGGCAGCTGCGGTTTGTGCTCACCCCCTCCAACGGCTTGCGGGCCCTTGAGGGCAGCTGGGATGGTCTAGCGAGTGGGCCGCTGGCCGCCGCCCTGGCTGCGCTACCGCCCCTGGAGGCCGGTGGCGGGTCGGGGTTCCCTGGTTGAGAACCCTGGGCCCTGGGCCAGTGATCAGCATTGCTGATCGACAATCTTTTCCCCGGCCATTCCCCGGAGCCCCGTCCCTTTCCCAGGTTTTTCCCCAGGCTGGCCTTGGTGGGGGGAGGGCTCGGGGGAGAACCGGCGCTGATGATC
>JBAXOO010000077.1:0-7119 GCA_037133235.1 Cyanobium sp. ELA507 | reverse complement strand
CATCACCCGATTGGGGTGCCGATCGAGGCTGGGTGTGTAGCTGCCGCCAAAGAGCATGCGGTAGCCGCTCGGATCACCATTGACCCAGGTGCCCTCCGAGTAGCGGATGGTGTTGAGCATGGCCCGCCGCTCGGCGGTCAAGGCAAAAATCTGAGGGGCCGGGGGTAGGGGAGGCAGCATCGCCAGCTGCTGGGCCTGAACCGGTAGGGACAACCTCCAGGAGGAGGCGGGTTCGGCGAGCGCTGGTGTGGCGAAGCTCAGACCGAGGCCGGCGGCAAGGAGGACCGCGCGGGAACGCTGAAGGATCGTCAAAACGGAGGCTGCAAAGGACAAAAGGGAACCCGAACCCGTATCGGTGCGATGGCGGGGTGGGCTGGAGCTCTCGGTCGGGAACGGGAGTGGCTGACTACAGGCCATGTATTGGACTGATAGCAACCAAAAGGTGTGAGGAGGCCCGGCGAGATCGAATGTGAAATCAATCGGAAAAGTTCGGCCCAGATTGCCTATCAATGCGGCACCAGGCGATCGTGTTAGTGACGCTCACACAACTGTCCACCTGTATCAGAAATGACGGCCACGGTTCGGATCACTGTGAGCGGCTGTATTTCTTGCCCGCCTATGAACAGAATTCCAAACCCCAGGCCCTGCAAGCATTGGTAGTGCTGATCACTGTTCCGCCAGCCCCACCAAGGCCCGGGCTGCCGTAGCGGCTCCATCACAAGGAAGGGGGCTCTCGCTCGGGACGAGCAGGGGCCGATCCAGCTCCCACTCACCCCGCTCGAAGGCGTCGGGCTCCAGCAAGCGGTGGTGGCCATGGCGCCGCAGCTCCGCCTCGAGCACCGGAGCCTCCGCAAAGCCCGAACGGCGCACCAGATGGATGCCGACGCCCTGGCTCAAAGCCTCGCAAAAACTGCTGTAGCCCGGCTTGGTGATCAGCCGGGAGCAGAGGGGCATCAGGTCCAGGGGGCGAACGCCCCTGGGGAAGCAACGGCCATTTGGCTCCTGGGAAAGAGCGGCATTGGGGCCCAGGACAACATGGTTGGGCCAGCGTCGCAGCAGGGCGGGATCAAAGGCCTTGCCCATGCCGCCGAAACTGATCAGCACGCAGCGTTGCCGCTCGGATGGAAGCTGGAGCTGATCCGCCAAGGCGGCGGTGTCAAGGCGCGGCTGGGTGGTGGTAAGGCCGATCCGCAGGGCTGGCACCCCCCAGTCCATGGGAAGGGAGAGGGGGCAGTGGAGCAGCAGATTCCCCCTGGCGTAGAGCTCGCGGCAGGCCGCCGCCCGCACCGTGAATGCCCCCCCCATGGGGGCATAGATGGCATCCCAGCCGAAATTGGCCAGCCACACCAGCGGCAGGTCGAGTCGTGCCGCCAGCAGGGCTGCGGCCGGGGGCACATCCGCCAGGATCAGGGCCGGCTCCGCCTGGGCCCCCAACCAGGCCGCCTCCCGCTCCAGCTGCGCCGGAAGCTCCGCATCCAGTCTTTCCAAGGCCTCCAGGGTGCCCTCGGGATCAACCCCAAGGGCATCGGCCTGGACAACCCCCACATCCCAGCGACAGGGGCGGATCCGATGGGGAACGCTGCCGAGGGAGAGGCCCAGAAAAGCGGGGCTCACCATTGTGGAAAGGACCACCTGCCAATCGGGACGGAGTCGCACCAACTCCGCCAGCACGGCGGCGGTGCGGGAAGCGTGTCCGTAGCCGTGGCTGCTTAAGCAGACATAAATCAGCACCGTTCCAGCTCGCAGGTCACCGCAGAGGGCACCGGCTCTGGTGCCTGCCAGAGCAGTTGCTCATAAAGGAGGGCACCATCGAGCCCGTACCAGCGATGACTGGCCCGCTGCAGGCCATCGCTGGAGAGCTGAATCCAACTGAAATGGCGGAGTTGCTGCCCCCGCTGGTCCACGCCATGGCGGGGGACACAGGCGGCATTGAGATAGGCGGTGCCACGGCGGTCCCGCAGGAAGGTGATCCGCTCCCCTTGGCCGCGGCGAAGGGTGTGGTGCATGTGGCCGAAGACGACCAGGGGCACGGGCCGTTGCTGGCGGATCCGCTCCACCGCCAAGGTCAGATCCTGGTCGCCCCAATCACAGGCCTGGCGTTTCCAGTCACGACCGCAGGGATCGCGGGCTTCACTGCCGAGTCCGGCCGGGCCGCAATGGGAGAGCAGAACCAGGGGAAGGGTGCGATCGGCCGCCAGGGCAGCACGGGTGATGCGGGATGCCGATTCCTCCAGATCCACCGGTCCAAACACCGCCCGAGCGGCCTGGGAGAGATGGTGCCCCCCGCCGGCGGTGGCGGGCCGGCCACCGACCACCGACAGACCAGGGGGCATCAAAGTCCGCAAGCCCCAACCGCAGTGGTGCTCCCCCAGCAGCTCCAACTGGCGCCGCAGCCGTTCACCGCTGGAATCCTTACCGGTGTCGTGGTTGCCCAGCACGCAGGCCAGAGGGAGCGACAACTGGCGTAACAGCCTGGGAATGCGGAGCATCCCCTCACTCAGGTCGCCCACCACCAGCAGGGCATCGGGCCGGACCCGATCCAAGACACCATGGTCACTGAGGTCCCACTGGTCGTGGAGATCTCCGGCGATGGCGATTTGCAACTCGGCCACCAGCGGCGCCTTCCTAGGCTGCAGCCATCCTGCCCGACGCTGCGCACGGTTGACGAACCCCCAGCTCCAGCCCCCTGCTCCGGCCGACTTGCCAGCCGCGATTTCAGCCCTGCGGCGGGAGCGCAAGGCCGTGATCCTGGCCCACTACTACCAAGAGGAGGCCATCCAGGACATCGCTGATGTGATCGGCGATTCGCTTGAACTGGCCCGGCGGGCAGCGAGCACCGCAGCCGAGGTGATCGTCTTCTGCGGCGTTCATTTCATGGCTGAGACGGCCAAGATTCTCAACCCCGCCCGCACGGTGGTGTTGCCGGATCTTGCCGCCGGCTGCAGCCTGGCCGATGGCTGTCCGCCCGAAGACTTCGCCGCCTTCCGAGCCGCCCATCCCGACCACTATGTGGTGAGCTACATCAACTGCTCGGCGGCGGTGAAGGCCCAGAGCGACCTGATCTGCACCAGCAGCAATGCGGTGCAGTTGGTGCAGCAGCTTCCCAACGACCGGCCGATCCTATTTGCGCCGGATGCCAACCTCGGCCGCTGGGTGGCCCGCCAAAGCGGTCGCGAGCTCACCCTCTGGCCGGGTAGCTGCATCGTGCATGAAACCTTCAGCGAGCAGGCCCTGCTGCAACTCAAACTCGAGCACCCGTCAGCCGAGGTGATCGCCCACCCGGAATGTCAGCAGCACCTCCTCGATCTGGCCGACTTCATCGGCTCCACCAGCAAATTGCTGCAACGGGCCGAAACCAGCCCAGCCAACAGCTTCATCGTGCTCACCGAACCCGGCATCTTGCACCAGATGCACCATCGGGTGCCCGATAAGCAGTTCTTCCCGGTGCCGGGCACCGACGGTTGCAGCTGCAATGCCTGCCCTTACATGCGACTCAACACCCTGGAGAAGGTCTGGCACTGCCTGGCCACCCTGGAGCCTGCCATCGAGCTGGATGAAAACCTGCGCCGCCGGGCCCTGGTCCCGATTGAGCGCATGCTTGCGATGAGCCACTGAGGCGCAGCAAGGACGTCCGCGCCAGCCGCGCCGGTTTTCTGATCCTTGATTGGCCGTTGCGGTTCCGGAGACGATCGAAACGGATCAGGAGGGCGCCGCCCCCCCCGACCCGAGGTAGGGCCAGGGGCCAGGGGCAGCAGCCGCGGTTCCCGCCGCCGCCAACCAGTCGACCAAAACCAGCTGGCGGGGCAGGCAGATCCCGTTCAAATCGAAGCGGTCCACCACGGTACGCCGGGCCTGCTGGCCGAGCGGGCGATGGCTGGCGGGATCGCTAAGCACAGCAGCCACCTGCTCAGCCAAGGCGGTGGGGGAAAAGAAATCCACCAGCAGCCCATTGTGGCCAGCGCGAATCACCTCCTCCACCGGCGCCGTGGCAGAGCCCACCACCACCGCTTCGCAGGCCATCGCCTCCAGCAGGCTCCAGCTGAGCACGAAGGGATAGGTGAGGTACACGTGGCAGGCGCTGACCCGGAAAAGATCGTGCAGCACCGAATGGGGCACCGTGCCCACGAAATGGATGCGGGAAAAATCAAGCTGCCCTTGAAGTTCAGCCTGCAGCACCTGGCGCCAGCTTCCCCCGGCTGGAGGAGGCGTGCCGTAGCTCACCCCATCGCCCCCCACCACGATCACGTGGGCAGCGGGGCGCAACCGCTGCAGCAAGGGCAGGCTGCGCATGAAGATGTGAAAGCCCCGATAAGGCTCAAGGTTGCGGGCCACAAAGGTCACCACCTCATCGCCGGGGCGGAAGTGGAGCCCACGCCGTTCAAGGCTCACCCGGGCGGTGGCTTGGGGAGCGATCGCGCTGGTATCGATGCCTTCATGGATCACGGAAAGGCGATCGCGGAAAACAGCGGGGGCGGTGGAGGCCTGCCAGGCCGTGGGGGCAAGGCCCCAGTCGAGGTCGTGAAAGGCCATCCATTGGGGGGCCCGCCTCAGGCGAAGGCGGGTGGCGTTGGCTGCAAGGAGAGGGAACTCCGGGTCGAAATCCGCATCACCGTGGCTCACTTGATAGACGAACTCCACCTGGTGGAGCACCGGCACGTCGGGCCAACGGTCCTTGACCGCTAGCAGTTCGCCCCAACCCGGATGGCCAAGGATCAGGTCGGGTTTGGGCTCGGAAGGATTCGAGCGGGTCAGGAGATCCAGCACCGCCTCGGCGCGGATCACCTTGGTCTGGAAATCAGCTGCCCAGGGATGCACCACGGGCACGGCTTGGCCGGGCGGAAGCCGATAGGTGTTGAGGGGAATACCGTCCAGAGACCTGGCCGTTGGCCCCCCGATGGCCCGAACACGATCGCCACGGCGGACCAAGGCCTGGGCCAAGTGCCGATACTGGCCAGGAAAATTCTGATGAATAATCAGAACATTCAAGGCTTCAATGCGGTGCACTCATCGGAGTGTAGCTGATCCGCAGCAGGACAGCCTCGCCCCAAGGGCCGCGGTTGGCCATTCGCCACACCATGGCGGCAAGACGCGGCAGTGTTGCCGCAGAAGGGAGGAATGACGTTGTGCAGCTCACCATCCCTGCCTTGAATCTGGATGCAACTGAAGTGCCATCCGGGCATCAGGTTCATCTTCAGGGATTCACCATGAACGAACGACTGCGCATTCTCCAGCGCCAACCACGCCGCATCTCGATCACCCTCAGCTACCACGTTCATGAGTCACTCCTGCAACGCTCCGAAGAAGAGGGGCGCTCGATGTCCAACCTGTGTGCCTTCCTGCTAGAGGATGCGCTGAGGCACACCAGCCAACCAATGGCACCGATGGGCGCCATCAACGGCGGGAATCCAAATAACGAGGCCAGAAACCGCCAGCGCTCGACCTTCTAAGCATCGTGCTCAGCTTTTTGCAAGCCACGATGCTGAGCAACATTCAGGGTGGGATCGATCAACGGCACGAACCCCACGAGAGAATTCAATCAACATAGCTAATCTACCTCCACTACAACGCAGCAGGTTGGCCCACTGCAGAGGCGATCCTGCTTCAGTATGGCTTACGGCCAAAGGCCATGGCTTCAATCTTTAATAGACCTCTTTGCTGAACATCATGGACCTGAAAAAATGGGAGCCACTCCACGAACTGGACGATCTGCTGGAACGCACCCGCCGGGGCCTTAACCAGGCACCGTGGCGCGGTCGGGAATTGCTTGGTGATTTGGATTGGTCTCCCCGCGTTGACATTGGCGAAGCCGAGGGCAACTTCCTGATCAAGGCCGAGATTCCAGGGGTCAAAAAAGAGGATGTCAAGGTTTCCGTGGAAAACGGGGTGCTCACCCTCCAGGGTGAGCGCAGCGATGAGGCGGAAAGCAAGGGTGTGCAGTTCCACCGGGTCGAGCGATTCCACGGAAGCTTCAGCCGCAGCTTCACCCTGCCCCCCAGCGTTGATGCCCAGCAGGTGAAGGCCGCCTTCCAAGATGGCGTGCTCACGATCACCCTCAACAAACGTCCCGGCACCGAAAGCACCGCCCAACAGGTGCCGGTTGAGTGAGTCGACGGCGCAGGACGCATGGGCGCCTAACGCATCTCCAGGGCAAGGTTGCGCAACGGCTAAACAATCAAGCCGGGCGGCTCAAGCCCGCTCCAGACGCTTGACGATGTAGACCATCAGCGCCAGCGAACCCACCAGGGCGAGAAGCAGGGCGATGGTCATCGGGTCAAGGCGGAATGGCGTCATTATCGACCCCGTACCGCAAGCTGCGCGGTCCGGCCGATGACCCACCCCCATTCTTCTGATCGAAATCCCGGAGTGAACCCAGCCGGGGAACAGGCTGGGCTGGAAGGCACGGGGCACGACGCGCTGGTGTTTGTCTATGGCACGCTCAAGCGTGGTGAACGCAACCACCACTGGCTCCAGGGCGCCCGCAGGGTTGGAGAGGTCGAACTACCAGGGGTGGTGCTGCATGATCTGGGCCCCTTTCCAATGGCGGTGGCTGGCGAAGGCCGCGCCTGCGGGGAGCTTTTTGAGGTGGATGCCGCCACTCTGGCCCGGTTGGATCAGCTGGAGGGCTACCCCCGCCTCTACGACCGCCAACAACTGCCGCTGGCCGGTGGCCAGCGGGCCTGGGTGTATCTGGGGCGGCCCCATCAGGTGCGCCATGCGCCGGTGGTGGACGGTGGGCATTGGCGCCCGAACCAAAGCGAACTGGCGCGGCGGCCGAGCGAAGTCCCGACGCCATGAACATGACGGATTGCCCACAGCATCGCCTGGACCATCAGTAGACCGCCATCGCGTTGAGAACCGCAAAAAGCAATGCACCCCCATGGCCAGCGCTTCTGCCTCGTCGGGCATGTGCTGGGGTATTACACCAACGGCCGGACCCAGGTTCTGCCCATTTGCTGCTGATTGCTTCCGGGAAGAGCAGAGCAGATACGCGACATCAGCCTGCCGCCACCAAAAGCCTCCCCGCCCAAGCCAGCCCCAACACTGCAGCTGACTGGGCCATCCAGCTCAGGCGATCCAGAACGAGCAGACGCCGCAGCAGCACCCCCGAACCCACCAGCC
>JBAXOO010000076.1:0-7179 GCA_037133235.1 Cyanobium sp. ELA507 | reverse complement strand
GGTGGAAGCCAAAGGCGAAGCACCGGCCCATGGCAGCGGCGGCCGCGATCCAGCGACCAGCAGCGAGCCCCAGGGTGGTGCGGCCGCGGCGGGGATCGCAGGCAGGGGATCGGCCGAGGAGCTGCGCCTTTGGAACCTGGCCCGGCCAGCCGCGGCGATCTCCTCCGCACGCCAGGGTCTGCCGAAGGGCCTCGAACTGCGCCATCTGCCCCTGGCCCTGGCCCGCCGCAGCGGCGTCAACCCAACCCACCAGCGCAGCCTGCGGGCCGACGACCGGGTGATCCTTCTCTGGATCGACGGCCCCACCCTCTGGCTGCTGAGGGCCCCGCTGCCGGCTGCCCGAGCCAACCCCTGATCGGCGCCTTTCCCAGGCATCGGCGCCCAGGGCCGCTGCGGAAGGCTGGGACTCAGCCTGGCAAGGGCAACAACAGCTCCAACTGGGCCCCACCTTCGGGATGGTTGCCGGCCTGCACCCGACCGCCATGGGTCAGGGCGATCTGGCGCACGATCGCCAACCCAAGGCCGCTGCCACCACGGCGGCTGCGGGCTCGACTGGGGTCGCCGCGGTAGAAGCGCTCAAACATCCGCTCCTGGTCCTCCTCGCTGAGTCCCGGACCCTGATCGCGCACCGCCAGCTGGCACCAGGGCCCACCGCGATCCAGGGTCACCGTGATCACAGCGTCGTCCGGGCTGTAGCGCAGGGCATTATCGAGGAGGTTGTAGACCAACCGGTGCAGCCGGGAGCGATCTCCCCGCACCACCGGCCGCTCCCCATCGGCAGGAGTGATGGCGAGGGATAGGCGCACCCCACGGGGATCGGCAAGGGGCCGCAGGCCGCTCCAGGCCTGCTCGACCACCGAATCGAGTTCCACCAGCGGCTGGGGCGCGGCCGAGGATGGCATCACATTCTCCAGACGGGAGAGCTCCAGGAGGTCGCTGACCAACTCCTGAAGGCGCAGCAATTCCCGCTGCAGTCGCTCCACCAAAACGGCATTGCCACGGTTCACCTGGCCGGCCAGGCTGTCGCCCACCAGCAACAGGGCCGTCAAGGGGGTGCGCAGTTCGTGGGCCACATCGCTCACCCAGCGCTCCTGCTGCTCCAGCTGGGCCTCCAGAGAACGGCGGCTGAGCAGCACCACCGCCACCCAGCCAGCACGGCCGGGCATGGCATAGAGCTCAAGCTCCTGGTCGTCTCGCTGCCAGGCGAGGCGCTGGGTGCGATTGCGCAGCCGGGTGGTGGCGATCAGTTCGAGCAGCGCGGGTGCCCCGCAGACTTCGGCCAGGGGCTGGTGGGTAGGCAGGGCGGCACCGGGAATTTCAAGCAGCTGCTCGGCGCGGGGATTGAGCAACTGCACCACATCGGCCTGGTCCACGATCAACCAACCCACCGGAGCCGTGCCAAGCCAGCCCAGCAAGGGGCCCCGGCCCAAGCCAGCGACCGGCCGCTCCCCGGCCAAGGGCCGCCTACGGGCCAGCAGCCAGCCCAGAACCAGGCCGATCAGCAGGGTCGCAAAGGCAACCACCTAGCCGAAGCGGTAGCCAAAGCCCCGCACGGTCACCAGGTGCTCGGGGGATGAGGGGTTGGTCTCAAGCTTTTCGCGCAGCCAGCGGATGTGCACATCCACGGTCTTGCTGTCACCGAAGTAATCGTGCCCCCAGACCTGTTCGAGCAACTTGTCGCGGCTCCAGACCCGGCGCGGATTCTGCATGAACAGCTCGAGCAGGCGGTACTCCTTGGGGGAGAGGTTCACATCAAGGCCGTCCCGAGTGACGCGGCACTCCTCCGGGTAGAGGCAGAGGTTGCCATGCACCACCTGGCGGGCGTCGTCGTCGCCATTGGTGCTGCGGCGCAGCAGGGCCCGGCAGCGGGCCACCAACTCCCGCATGCCAAAGGGCTTGATCAGGTAATCATCGGCGCCCACCTCCAGGCCCAGCACCCGGTCGGCTTCGCTGTCGCGGGCACTCACCACCAGGATCGGGGTGCGGTCTCCGCCCAGCCGGAGCTGGCGGCAGAGTTCGAGGCCACCCAGACCAGGCAACATCAAATCCAGCACCACCAGGGCGAAGGAATTGTCGCCACCGGAGGCCCGCTGAAGGGTGTTGAGGGCGTCGCGGCCATTGCCGCAGGCGGTGACCTCAAAACCCTCCAGGCTCAGGGCGTCGCGAATGGTTTCACGGATGGTTTCGTCGTCTTCGACGACGAGGAGGGAAGAGGCCATCGCCCCATTGTCGGGGCTGAACGGCGCGGGCCAGAAATCTGGGATCAAGGCCGGGGCAGATGGCTGATCACCAAGCGGCGCTGGCCATCGATCTGCAGCCAGCCCTGGTCACGAAGGGCGCCGATCACGCGGGTCACGGTCACGCGGGTGGTAGCCAGCGCACTGGCCACCTCTTGATGGGTGAGGCGGAGGTTGAGGCGGAGGCCCTGGTCGCAGGGCTGGCCGTAATCGCTGGCAATCAGCTCAAGGAAACCCCGCACCCGCTCCTCAACCCGCCGCAGAGCCATCAGGCCGAGCAGGGCCTGGCTCTGGCGGTAGCGCTGGGCCAGGGCATGGAGCATGGCGGCCATGAGGCCGGGGTCGGCCTGGATTTCAGCCAGGGTGAGGCACAGCAGGTCGGTGTCGCAGAGGGTGCGGGCTTCGAAGGCTTCCACGCCGCTGAGGGGATCGCCGAAGGGCTCGCTCGGACCGGCCAAACCCAGCAGCAGTTCGTCGCCGTGGATGGTGATGGCGCCCAGCTTCACCATGCCGCGTACCACCAGCCAAACGTTGTTGCGAAGCAGGGGAACCTGGCTGCCGGCGGCGAGGTGAATCAGGCTGCGCCGCTGATAGCTGGCTTCGAGCAGATGGCGAAAGGCATCGCTGCTTCCGGCTTCACGGGACGGCGTGAACACCATGGACTGTGATTGCGATGACGAATGAACTGTATGGAGCGAGACCAAGCCGCAAGCCAAGGCCCGGTAGTGTTTCGGTTAAGAGAGAACTAAGGTCGGACCGCCCTGTGGGGCTACGGCCACATTCAGTCATCGGCACCAAGGCGAGCACACCCCCCGGCAGCCTCGGCTCCAGGGGTTGGCCGGCAAAACCCCCGGCCAAACAAAACCCCCGACCGAAGCCGGGGGCAAAGCTGACATCACCGTGGGAAGCGGCCGGCGCCGCAGCGCCGGCTAGTGCTCAGACCTCCACCTTCACGGAAACGGTGGAGACGCGCTGGGCCTTGGGGGCCCGCACGCTCAGCAGACCGTCGCGGTAGGTGGCCTGCAGCTGGTCGCGGTCGATGCCGGCGGGGAACCGGAAGCTGCGGCTCCAGGTGCCGTAGCGGAACTCGCTGAGCAGCAGGCCGCGGCCGGCGGGCTCGGGTGCCTTAGCTGCGGCGGGCGCAGTCAAGGGAGCCTGGGCCTCACCGCTGCCCTCGGCCTTGGCCGGGGCGGCCTGGCAGGGATTGCGGCGCTGGGCGCTGATCACCAGGGTGCGATCGGTGGCCTTCACATCGATGGCCTCCTTGTCCACACCGGGCAGCTCCAGCACCAGCTCGTAGGCCTCCTCGGTTTCGTGAACCTCGGCGGCGGGCACGCGCTCGGCGCTCTGCAGCTGCTGCTCAAGACGGTCGAAGAGAGCGGAAGCGGAGGAGGTGCGCAGGGTCAACATGGTTGGTATCGGGCGGTGGGTGGTCGGGGTCCGTCCCCCGTTGAAGCCACTGTCGCCAGCCCAGGCAGAAGCCCAGGTGGTGCCAACCGGCCGATTCGATTCGGCCCTCATCACCCGGTGCGGCCAACCGTTAGCCACGGTGGTGAGAACCGGCCCCCGGGTTCAGCCGCAGGTCGGGAGCGGGGGTCACGGCGCCATGGACGCCATGGTTGGCAGCAAAAAGCCCGGTGGCAAAGCCACCGGGCCCATGAGGAGATCAACCTTGGGGCTATATCAGCCCCTGGCCTGCGATCAGGGACCGATGCGGGCGACGGCCTTGCGGCTGACGGCCAGAATCGAGTTGCTCAGGGGCACGTAACCGAGGTCGTCGGCACGGTTCTGGGCGGCGGGGCTCAAGAGATAGAGCATCGACTTACGCACGGCGCCAGCCTTGAGGCCGTTGCCCTTCTCGTAGGCCAGGATCCAGGTGAGGGTGGCGATGGGATAGCTGGCTGCACCGGCGGGATTGGGGCTCTCACCGGCGAGGTTGCCATCGAGCTGGATGTTGGCCAAGGCAGCCAAACCACCCTTCAGACCAGGCTTCACGAAGGCGCCGGAGCGGTTCTGAATCGCTGCCGCTTTCAGGGGGCCCTTCACAAAGGCCTGGTTGACATAGCCGATCGAACCAGGGGTGTTGGTCAGAACGCCGGAGACGCCCTCATTGCCCTTGCCACCCACGCCCACGGGCCACTTCACGCTCTTGGCCACGCCCAGATTCCATTCCGAGGAAAACTCGGACAAGGAATTGGTGAAGGCGAAGGTGGTACCGGAGCCGTCGGAGCGGTGGGCCACGGTGATCGGACCCTTGCCACACTTCAGGGCTTCCCAGGTGGTGATCTGGCCGAGGAACACCTGAACCAGCTGCTTCTGGGTGAGCTTGAGGTCGGCGCAGTCGGCCTTGTTGTAGGCGATGGCGATCGTGCCACCCACCACCGGGAACTGCACCACGCCCCGCTTCACCTTGGCGGCATCGGCGGCCTTGATCGGCTCATCGGTGGCGCCGAAATCGACGGTGCCCTTGATGAACTGCTTGACACCAGCACCGGAACCGACGGACTGGTAGTTGACCTTCTGACCCTGTCCAGCAAGGGCGGCAAAAGCGCTCTGATAGAAGGGCGCCGGGAAGGTTGCCCCGGCACCGTTGAGGGCATCGGCAGCGGTGGCGGCGGCACCGGCGGCAAC
The DNA here is from genome assembly GCA_037133235.1 of Cyanobium sp. ELA507. GTDB lineage: Bacteria > Cyanobacteriota > Cyanobacteriia > PCC-6307 > Cyanobiaceae > Cyanobium. The sequence goes on along the minus strand of JBAXOO010000076.1, from coordinate 2,311 downwards.
AGCGCCGATGATGCCGAAGGCAAGGGCCTTCTTCGCGAAGGTCATTGAAAACCTAGAAGGGGTCAAGACCTAATTAGCGGTTCGGCTGTCCCTGGGTCGTTAGGGCCTGGTTAAGGGATGGTCAAGATCCGGTGCCGCAGCGGCGCCGCGCACCCCTGGATGGCAAACGGCCTGTTCAGCGTTGCGAAGTCCAGTCCTGGAACCAGCCCCGTTTCCAAAGCCAGAAGCCCTGCACCGCCGCCACCACCACCATCACCGCCAAGGCGCCGTAATAGCCATGGCGCAGGTGCAATTCGGGCATGTTCTCGAAGTTCATGCCATACACCCCGGCGATCAGGGTGAGGGGCGCAAAAATACTGGTCAGGATCGTCAAGGTCTTCATCACCTGGTTCATGCGGTTGCCGACGCTGGCCGCATAGGCCTGGGAAATCGCATCGCACTGGTTGCGGAGCAGCTCGCAGTTCTCGTAGAGGAGCTCCACCAGTTCGGCCATGTCCTGGAAGCCGGCGATCGTCTCCGGACCCAGTAAGGTGAGCTGCCGGCGCACCAACAGCCGGATCTGGTGGCGCAGCGGCCAGACCTGGGTGCGGATCGTGCGCAGGTTGCCGCGGAAGGCGAAGGTGCGGGCCAGTTGGCCTGGATTGGGTCCCGCCAACACGTCCTCCTCCAACAGGTCGAGGCTGCTGGAGATGCGCTCGAGGATGGGGAAGAGATCGTCGAGCAGATCGTCGATCAGGAAATGCAGGATGTCATCGAGGTCGCGACTCTCGAGCGGGGTGTGGCGGGACAGCAGCCAGCGGGTGAGCTCCGGGAAGGACTTCCCTGCTGAAGATTCCTCCACGCTGATCAGCAGACCGGGCAGCAGCAGCAGCCCCACCTGATCACTCACCAGATCGGCGGCATCGCTGCCAACCGCTAAGCGGTGGAACACCACCATCACCACCTCATCGAGGCAATCCACCTGGGGGCGCTGCGGCGGCTCCAGCAGGGGTTCGGCGAGGGAGGCGGGCACCCCCAAGCGCTCCAGCACCTGCTGGATGCCCTGGCGATCGGCCATGCCCCGGATCCGCACCCAGAGGGGCTCGCCCAGCTGATGCAAGGCCTCAAGGGCCTCAAGGGAGGTGAAGGCGCGACGCACCGGCCCCTTCGTCTGGAACACCACCAAGTCGATGTGGGTGGGCGCAACGCCCCCGTGCACGCAGAGATCGGGGGTGAGGGCGGCGGGCCGTTGCTCCAGCAGGCTGGAGGTCAGAGCACCAGGGGTGAGTCGCAGCACGGGGTGGGGGGCTCGATGCAGCGATGGAGGAGAAAACCGGCCCCCAGGATCGCGCCCTGCAGGAGCAGGCAGGTGCCCACGGGGGGGATCCAGGTGCGCAGCATCCGGACCATGGTCACAACGCGAATGGCCAGGCCATTCCAGTCAGACCAGGCCCCAAAGCTCTGTCGCGCAGGGCACAGGCCAACCCTGGCATGGATCGATGGGCACCGAGTCCATCGTTGTCATGAAGCGTCGCGCAGGGGGTTGGGGCGCGGAATCGGGGCGTTTCGGGGTTGGGAACCGGTTGGGGCGAGGTTGGCGAATCTGCCTATGGTTCGGGTGCTTTTGCAGGAATGACCGGTGCCGAACGACCCGGACGCTTCCCCCTCCGGAGCACCCAGCGGCCCGGAGCCCACGTCCACTTCCACCGTGGCATCCCCGATGGAGGCCCACGGCAGCTATCGCGGCGACGATTGGTCACCCCAGCGCCTGGTCTTCAACCAGAACCTCGAGACCTTTGCCGAGCGGGTGGGCCTGATCGTGGGGCTGCAAAGCAACGGCAAGATGAGCCAGGATCAGGCCTATGCCCAGATCCGCAAGCTCTGGAAGTCGCTGCGGGCCAGCAAGGATTCGCTGCTGATCGGCAAAGACAACGGCAAGGTCTGAGCACTTCAGGGGCCCCCACCTTGGGCAACGACCCCTGGGGAAAGGGCCAAAGGCCCTGGGTTAGTCCGCCGGCTGCCGTTGGCAGCGGTAGAGGCCCAAGCCCCCGGAGCTGCCCTGCTCTAGGCAGCGGTAGCCGGCAATCGCAGGGGCTGAGCGGCTGAGCAGGGCCAGCTCGGCCGTCACGGGGGGATCGGCGGCCACCGCCACCCGCCGGCCGGCATACCAGTTCAGGCTTGGCCGCTCCGACTCATGCCAAAGGGTCGGAGCGGGGGCGCCAGCAGCCTTGAGCTCCGGCGCGGAGGCCACCAGGGCCGCCACCGGCGGGGCGGGCCAGGTCTCATTGAGCTCCCAGAGCCAGAGCGGACCGGCAAACAGCAGCCCCAGGGT
>JBAXOO010000075.1:0-7217 GCA_037133235.1 Cyanobium sp. ELA507 | reverse complement strand
CCGAGCTCCTGCTCCAGTTCGGCCACCGCCAGGCGGGTTCGAACCACCGCATCGGGGTTGAGGCTGATCGAATCGATCCCCTGCTCCACCAGGAAGCGGGCGAAATCGGCATGGTCGCTGGGGGCCTGCCCGCAGAGACCGATCTTGCGGCCACAGCGCTTCGCCGTGGTGATCGCCAGGCTGATCATGGCCTTCACGCTGGGGTGGCGCTCATCGAAGAGATCGGCCACCAGGGCTGAATCCCGATCAAGGCCCAGGGTGAGCTGGGTGAGGTCGTTGGAGCCGATCGAAAAGCCATCGAAGCGCTCGGCAAAGGCCTCGGCGCTGATCACATTGCTGGGCAGTTCGCACATGACGTAGACCTCCAGGCCGTCCTCGCCCCGCACCAGACCATTCGCCGCCATCGCCGCCAACACCCGATCCCCTTCCTCCGGGGTACGGCAGAAGGGCACCATCGGGATCGCGTTGCTGAGGCCCATCTCCTGGCGCACCCGCTTAAGGGCGTGGCATTCCAGGGCGAAGGCGGCGGCGAAGGCGGGCGAGGTGTAGCGGGAGGCGCCCCGCCAGCCCAGCATGGGGTTGTCCTCCTTCGGTTCAAAGCCGGCCCCGCCGAGGAGGCGGGCGTATTCGTTGGTCTTGAAATCCGAGAACCGCAGGATCACCGGAGCCGGGTAGAAGGCCGCCGCGATTCGTCCCATCCCCTGGGCGAGTTTGTCGACGTAGTACTCGGCGGGGTCGGCGTAGCCAGCGGTGAGGGTGGCGATCGCCTGGCGGTCGCCAGCGCTGGCGATGCGCTCCGGCTCCAGCAGGGCCAGCGGATGGATGCGGATGTGATTGGCGATGATGAACTCCAGCCGCGCCAGCCCCACCCCATCGCAGGGGATGGCGGCGAGGTTGAAGGCCTCCTCCGGATTGCCCACGTTCATCAGGATGCGGGTGCGGGTGGCGGGCAGGTCGCTGAGGGATTGCTCTTCCAGGTGGAAGGGCAGGGCACCGGGGTAGACGTGTCCCTCCTCCCCATCACAGCAGCTCACCGTCACCGTGTCGCCATCGCGGAGCCGCTGGCTGCCATCGCCGCTGCCCACGATCGCGGTGATGCCCATCTCCCGGGCAATGATCGCGGCATGGCAGGTGCGTCCGCCCTGGTCGGTCACCACACCACGGGCCCGCTTGAGGATCGGTTCCCAATCGGGATCGGTGCGTTCGGTCACCAGCAGATCACCCGCCTCGAAGCGCTCGATCTCGCCTGGATGGCGCAGCACCCTCACCACCCCCGTGCTCACCGAGGCTCCGATCGCCCGCCCGCTTACCAGTGGCTGGGCTTGGTGGGGTTCAAGGTGCCAGCTGCGCAGCATCGCCCCATCCCGCCGCGATTCCACCGTTTCCGGCCGGGCCTGCAGGATGTAGAGCTCACCGCTGGGGCCATCCTTGGCCCATTCGATGTCCATCGGCGTCGGCTTGCCGCGGCGGCTGGAGTAGTGCGCCTCGATGCGGCAGGCCCAGCGGGCCAGGGTGAGCACCTCGTCGTCGATGAGGGCGAAGCGCCGCTGGTCGGATTCCGCTACAGGTTCAATGCGCACGGGGCGGCCATCTTGCGGCGGATCACAGCGCACCATGCGGATCGCCTTGCTGCCGAGGCGGCGGCTGAGGATCGGCCGGAACCCCTGGGCCAGGGTGGGCTTGAAGACCAGCCATTCATCCGGGTTCACCGCCCCCTGCACCACGGTTTCCCCCAGGCCGTAGGCGGCCGTGAGCAGCACCGCGTTGCGGAAGCCGGTTTCGGTGTCGATGCTGAACATCACACCGGAGCAGCCCCGGTCGGCGTGGACCATGCGCTGCACCCCAATCGACAGGGCCACACTGCGGTGCGCGAAACCATTGAGCTGGCGGTAGGAGATGGCGCGATCGGTGAACAGGGAGGCGTAGCAGCGGCGGCAGGCCTCCACCAGGGCCGCTTCCCCCTCGATGTGCAGGAACGTGTCCTGTTGGCCGGCGAAGCTGGCGTCTGGCAGGTCCTCCGCGGTGGCGCTCGAACGAACGGCCACGGAGGGGGAACCCAGCTGGCGGTAGGCCTGCAGGATGGCCTCCTTGAGCTCCAGCGGAAACTCCGCCGCCAGCAACCACTGGCGGGCAGTGGCCCCCGCGGCCTGCAGGTCCGCCAGGTTGCTTAGGTCGATGTTGCCCAGCAGCGCCTGTAAGGGCTGTTCGAGGCCGTTGTGCTCAAGCAGCAGCCGATAGGCCGACACCGTGGTGGCAAATCCCCCGGGCACCCGCACCCCGGCCGCCCCGAGCTCCCGAATCATTTCGCCCAGCGAGGCATTTTTGCCGCCAACCGTTTCGATCGAGCCGAGCTCCACCTGCTCCAGGGGCAGGACCAGCTCGGCCCGCGGCTCCACCCCTTGGGAACTCAGCCGATCCCGTGCTTCGGAGTCCAGCTCGCCATGCTGATGGTCCAAGGGCCGATGGATCGCTACCCCAACTCTGGAGAGATCCGAAGCGGGAGGGGGCGATTATTGCTGGGTGCTACGGGTCCTCTCCCGGCGGGCAGGTGGAAGAACAACAGCTCAACCTGCGGTTCGTTTCTGAACTTCGTTACTGCCTGATTCCCTCAGTCCGCAGAACCTTGAGGCCCCTTCTCGGAGGGCTCCGGCGATGGGGCCTCCGCCTCCGGCAGCAGTTGGGCTAGCAGGCCGGTCCCCACCAGCACCCCCCCCAGAATCAGGGCTAGGGGGCGGTTGGCGGCGGCGGGGCCATCCACCCAGGCCGCGGTAGCCAGGAAGGCCCCCCCCAACAGCAGGGTTGGCACCAGCACGATGCCTTTGGCGGTGCGGTTGAGGCCCATGGGGTTTAGGTGCAGGGAATCGATCGGGCTAGGCCGGCCGCTACCAGGCCATCGGCAAGATCGCCTTCGCTGCCAGCTTTGAGGAGGTTCACCTTGGCCACCAGACGGCCATTCCGTTCCCCGATCGGGCGCAGGTTGACTCGGCTGTGGCGCGGGAGCTGCTGTCGCAACCAGGCCTGGGCCTGGGCTTCCGAGCCGCTTTCCACGGCGATGCAGCCCAGGACCACCGTGGCCGATCGGTTGCGATCGCCGATCACCAGTTGGTTGGGACCGTTCACCTGCAACACCTCGGCGGCGGAGGCTGATGGGGGCCACCACAAGAAGGGCAGCAGTAACAAGACCGCAAGGACGGTCGCCAGGAGAGGGCGGTTCAGAGCTTGGCGCCGCAGCTTGGGCAGAAAAGGTGGGCGCTGGCGGTGGTTTCGCCGCAGGACCCGCAGTGGCGGATCGTGTCGATCGCCAGTTCTGGATGGCTGGGTAGGCCCACCATCTGGGCGTTGCTGGCTCCAGGGGGCACCATCGGGTAGCAGTTCTCGTTGCGGCGCACCTTCACATCAATGAAGGCCGGACCGGGGTGGGCCAGGGCTTCGGCCAGCAGGCGGTGGAGGTCGCTGCGGTCGGTAATGGCCACCCCTTTCACGCCGAAAGCCTCAGCCAGGGCAGGAAAATTGGGCATGCCGCCGGTCATCTCGGAGGCGGAATAGCGCTCCTCGTAGAAGCTTTCCTGCCATTGCCGCACCATGCCCTGCCAGCCGTTGTTAATCACCACCACCTTCACCGGAAGGTCGTATTGGCTGAGGGTGCCCAGTTCCTGGATGTTCATCAGGATGCTGGCGTCGCCGGCCACACAGATGACCTGGGCGCCGGCACAGGCCACCTGGGCCCCCATGGCGGCGGGCATGCCAAAGCCCATGGTGCCCAGGCCGGCACTGCTGATCCAGCGGCGGGGCCCGGTGTTGAGGAACTGGGCGGCCCACATCTGGTGCTGCCCGACATCGGTGGTGAAGATGGCCTCCGGCGCCAGTTCGCGCAGGGCCACTACCACCTCCTGGGGGGCAATCTCACCCTCGGGGCTGGGCACCACCAGGGGGTAGTGCTGTTTCCAGCTCTCGATTCGCTGCAGCCAGGCTTCGGTGCGGCCAAGGGATTGCTCCCCTGCTGAAGCGGCCAAAAGCTGTTGAAGGGCCTCGCCCACATCGGCCACGATCGGCACCTCGGGCACCCGGTTCTTGCCCACCTCGGCGGCGTCGATGTCGATGTGGATCACCCGGGCCCGGGGGGCGAAGCTGTCGAGCCGTCCGGTGACCCGGTCGTCGAAGCGGGCCCCGGCGGCGATCAGCAGATCGCATTCGGTGACCGCGAAATTGGCGTAGGCGGTGCCGTGCATGCCCAGCATGCCCACCGCGAGGGGGTGGCGTTCATCAAAGGCCCCCTTGCCCATCAGGGTGGTGGTGACCGGCAGGCGGAACCGTTCCGCCAGCTCAAGCAGCGCGCCGTGGGCACCCGCGCTAATCGCCCCTCCCCCCACGTAGAGCAGGGGACGCTGGGCTTGGCGGATCAACTCGAGGGCCTCTGCGATCGCGGTGGGATCGGCCAGCGGTGATGCCTGGAAGCCTGCAGGCACGGCGGTGCCGGGCTCCACGGGCAGATAATCGAAGTATTCGGCGCCCACATCCTTGGGCACATCGATCAGCACCGGGCCGGGGCGGCCACTGGCGGCGATCAGGAAGGCCTCGGCCACGATTCGGCCGATGTCGGCGGGATCGCGCACCACCCAAGAATGCTTCACGATCGGCAGAGTGATGCCGAAGATGTCGGTTTCCTGGAAGGCATCGGTGCCGATCGCCGCCCGGGGCACCTGGCCCGTGATCACCACCATCGGCACCGAATCCATCTGGGCGGTGGCGATGCCCGTGACCAGGTTGGTGGCGCCGGGCCCGGAGGTGCCGAAGCACACCCCTACCTTGCCGGTGGCCCGCGCGTAGGCATCGGCGGCGTGGGTGCCGCCCTGTTCGTGCCGCACCAGGATGTGCTTCAGCCAACCCCGGGCCTCGGCCTTGTGGAGCTCGTCGTAGATCGGCAGGATCGCCCCGCCCGGGTAGCCAAAAATGTGCTCAACCCCATGGCGATGCAGGGCATCCATCAGGGCGTAGCCCCCGCTCACCCGCTGGGACCCTTCCCGCTTCCCTGCTGCGGGCTGGGCCTGCACCGGGGTGCCGGCTGGAGTGGCGGACGGGGCCGCAGGGTTAAGGGGCGTGAGGGTCACGGCGGCGGGAGGGTGCTGATGGACGGGTGCTGATGGACGGGAGCTGGTGAACGGGAGCGCTCGGCCGGGGGCTGGTGGTGAGGCTTAACGGAACAGACCAACACTAGGTCGCCGTGCCAAGGCTGGTCGATTGCCGTTGCGTGCTGCGGCCATCGCCCGCAGCACCCGGGCCGGATCGAGCCAGGCACCCCGGTAGCGCAGACCCCAGTGCAGATGGGGGCCGGTGCTGTTGCCGCTCACCCCCACATGGCCGATCAGCTGCCCCGCCGCCACCCTGTCCCCCAACCGCAGCCGCACCGGCCCACTGCCGTAGATGCCGTCCACCGCGGAGCCCCCCAGGTGGCAATAGATGTGCTCGTAGTCGCCGGAGCGGATCACCAGGCCGTTGCCGCAGCCCCCGTCCTGCACCACTTCCGCCACCCGCCCACTCCACCAGCTGCGGACCGGCGAGCCGAGTGGGGCGGCGATGTCGATGCCGTCGTGGGAGCGGAGGTCTCCCGAGAGGGGATGCATGCGCATCCCGAAGCCACTGGTGAAGCCCGCGAAGGTCACCACCGGGAACACCCCCCGGCTCCAGGCCTGCTCTGGGCGGACCAGGGAGGCCATCAGCGGTGCTGGACCCGTCACGAGGACCACGGCCCCTGCCAGAGAGGCCATGAGCCATGCCGGATGTCTGCTTCGGCCTGAAAGACGCGGTGGTGCTGCGGCGGGCCCATCCATCAGGCGCCTGGGTTGCCGCGCCAGCTGGGGCGGCTGCTCAGAGCAGACCGATGGCATGGAGGGGGCCGTGGCCGCTGATCAGCTCCACCAGGAAAGCGGAGAAACCCACCATCGCCAAGCGGCCGTTCCAGACCTCGGAGCTGTTGTTCCAGCCCCAGGCCCATTTGTCCTGCGGATAGAGCTTCACCTTGGTGGGCAGCTCGGCCGCCTGGTCGAGGTTCACCTCGGGGCCCGCCATGGCCTCCTGCACCAGGTCGGCCAGGCCAGCGATGAAGGTGGGGTCAATGTCGAGGGCTGGCACCCGCAGGAAGTTGCTCACCCCGGCCTCGGTGGCAATCTCGCGGTACTCGATATCGATCTCTTCGAGGGTCTCGATGTGTTCGCTCACGAAGCTGATCGGCACCACCACCAGATCCTTCACCCCCGCTTTGCCCAGGTCGTGGAGGGCATCCTCGGTGTAGGGCTTGAGCCACTCCACGGGGCCAACCCGGCTCTGGTAGGCGAGGGTGTGGGGGTTGGGATGGCCGAGATCGCGCTCGAGCCGCTGCATGATCAGCCGGGTGCAGGCCTCGATCTCCCGCTGGTAGGGATCGCCTGCCTCCTCCACGTAGCTGGTGGGCACCCCATGGGCACTGAAGAAGATGTGGGCCGTCGTGGGATCGCTGGCGGAGCGGATCTGGCGGGCAATCAGGCCCGCCATGGCGTCGATGTAGCCGGGATGGTCGTACCAGCTGCGGATGCAGCGGATCGGCAGACGGCTGAAGGCCGGATCGGCTTGGCGCAGCCGCTGCAGCTCCCGGAAGCTCGAGCCGCTGGTGCTAATCGAGAATTGGGGGTAAAGGGGTAGCACCACCACCTCATCGATGCCATCGGCCTTGATGTCGGCGACCGCCGATTCGGTGAAGGGGTGCCAGTAGCGCATCGCGACGTAGGTGGTGGCCTCCACGCCCCGTTGGCGCAGGCTGCTCTGCAGTTCGCGGGCCTGTTGTTCGGTGATGCGCCGCAGCGGTGAGCCGCCGCCGATGGAGCGGTAGGCCGCCTGGGATTTGCCGCTGCGCAGGGTGCTGATCAGCCAGGCGAGGGGTTTTTGCAGGGCAGGGGTTGGAAGCCGGATGATTTCCGGGTCGGCGAAAAGGTTGTAGAGAAACGGCCCCACATCCTCGATCCGTTCCGGTCCGCCGAGGTTCAGCAGCAGCACGCCGACCCTGGCCATGACCTTTCCCGTACGGCTCAAAGCCCGAGCGTAATGCCAGGCTCCCTCCTCTGATGGCCGCACCGCTGGCCGCGGCACGCCGGGATCGATAGGGTCCGGCCCAGAGAGCTCGATTGCCCTTCCTGGCCGATCCCGACCCCACCATCGAGAGCCGTCTGGAGCTCCAGAACGCCGCC
>JBAXOO010000074.1:0-7223 GCA_037133235.1 Cyanobium sp. ELA507 | reverse complement strand
CGCACTCACGCTCCTGACGGATCAGGACGGCAGCGGCAGCGGCCAGCTGAACTGGGGCTCAGCCACGCTCGATCTCAAAGGAGGTACGGCATTCATCCAGAAGGGATCACCCGGTGGCAGCGGCCCACTGCTGGGCGGCGACATCCGTGTGAATCCGGGTAGCGCTGCCGTGCTGGCTGCCAATTCCTCACTGCAGGCCGGAGCGCTCACGTTGTCCAGCGGCAGCCTCACGGTGGATGGCACCGTTGCCCTGTCTGGCGCCTACAGCCAATCCGGCGGCAGCCTCGGCGGCACCGGCAATCTCACCCTCAGTGGAGTGGGCAACACTTGGAGCGGTGGTGTCTGGTCGGGTGGTGGCACGGTCACGTTGAGCGAAGGTGCGAGCCTGACGGCGAATGGGTCTGAATCTGGCACCAGCATGAACTGGCGCACGCTGACGATCAACAACGGAGCGAGTGCGACGTTTGTCTCTGATTTGGGGATTGAGAATGGGGAAAAAGTCATCAACAATGCCGGCACGCTGACGCTATTCGGATCAGGAAGCTTTAGTGATTACAGCCTTGACCATGACCTTGTTGGAACGTTCACACTCAATAACAGTGGCACGCTCATCAAGAGTGATTTAGGCGCTTACTCGCTGGGCATCATCGACGTAAACAACACCGGCACCATGAATGTGCAAGCTGGCACGCTGGTGATTCCAAATACGCTCAGTCAAACCGGTACCCTCAATCTTGCCAGCGGCTCCACATTCTCTAAGGCAGACGGCTTCACCAACCAGGGCACAATCTCCGGCACCGGCACGATCGATGTGGGTGCCGGCACGCTCACCAACGCCGGCACGATCAGCCCCGGTGGTTCCGGCACCGCCGGCACCCTCTTCATCAACGGCAACCTGACGCTGACGTCCAGCTCCCTGCTTGAGATTGACCTCGGCGTTGCCAGCTTGTCGACTCGTTCATCCATTGGCGGGGGGATCCAGGACGATCGCCTCGAAGTGAGCGGCACCGCCATCCTTGGTGGCACGCTCAACGCCACCCTTGCTCCCGGCTACATCCCGCTGGCCGGCACCACGGTCGACATCCTCACCGCCAGCAGCTTCAGCGACGGCAGCACCAGCCTTCCCATCGGCAGCTTCACCACCACCAACTTGCCGACCGATTTCAGTGGCAGCACGGTGAACCCGAATGGTCCCAATGCCACCTACCGCCTCACCCAGGGATCCTCCGGCGGGGGTGGTGGCTCCTGCTCCGTAGGCTTCTGCTGGGACGCCGGTGGCGGCCTCGACACCCGCTGGTCCACCGCCGCCAACTGGTTCAACGATCTGGTGCCTGGCGGTCTCGGAGGCAGTGGTGATCAGGTGTACCTCTACCTAGCCGGTGGATCGAGCGTGACCCTCGATGATCCGCGCACCATCGAGGCCCTGTTCAGTTCCTCGGGCAATGCGCTCACCATCCTCAACGGCGGATCGCTGACGCTGCTGGCGAGCAGTGAGAGTTCGCAATTTGACGGTGGATTGGCGATTCAGGCCGGTGGTTCGCTTGCCATTGAGGGCAACCAGACGGCCACGATCAGCAGCCTCACCCTCAGCGGCGGCAGCCTCAGTGGCTCCGGTGCGCTGCAGATCAGCGACGCTTTCAGCCGCACCAACGGCTCCATCGTTCGAGGGGATTTTTCCTACCTGAGCATCACCCAGACCAGCGGCACCCTCACGCCGGGGGCTCTTTCCGTCAAAGGTTCGGTGGCGTTGGAGGCGGCTTCCGGTGAACTCAGGCTCACGGATCCGATCAGTGGCTCCATGATCCTCGCTGCAGGAGCAGGCGGCATCACCCTGGCGGACAACGCCAGCCTCACGGCCAGCGCCCCTTCAGGAATGACGATCGGTTTGTGGTCTGGTGACAACGGCGTGTTTCAGAACAACGCTATTGCCGGTTCCGAAGCCCTGGTCGTGGAGTCCGGCGCGAACTGGGCGATCTACGCAGACAGTCCCTTCACGACACCCCCATCGAATCTCGGCGGTCTGGCCTACGCCCTCAAGCAGTACGGCACAACGGCACCGGATGTGTCACCATTCGAGCCCTTGGCGCTCAATCAAAACAGTCTCTTCTATGCCTATCAGCCCACCCTCACGGTGAGCCTTGCGGCCGGCACTTCCGTGTCCAAGCAGTACGACGGCACCATCGCCGCCACGCTCGTTCCCTCCAACTACAGCGTCAGCGGAGTGGTGACTGGTGATGCCGTGGTGCTGAACAATCCCTCCTCCGGCAGCTACGACACCAAGAATGTCGGCGTCGGCAAAACCGTGACCGTCTCCGGGATTGAGCTGCAGTCGGCCAGCGAAAGAGCTTCGGGCATTTCCGTTTCCGGCTACACCCTCGGCAACACCATCGCCACCGCCCCCATAGGCACCATCACCAAGGCGCCGGTGGTGGTGACCGCCAACAGCGGCAGCACGACGTACAACGGCGCGACCCAGAGCATCAGCGGCTTTACGGCCACGGGTCTGGTGGGCAGCGATACCACCGCTGAACTGAGCCGCGTGAGCGCCGGCGCGAGCAGTCGTAATGCTGGCAGCTACACGAGCATCGCCAGCGGCAGCGCCGCCAACTACAGCCTGAGCTTTGTGGACGGGCTGTTCACGATCACCAAAGCCCCGCTCACGATCAGTGCCGTGACCGACAGCCGCGTCTACGACGGCACCACCAGCTCCAATGGCGTGCCGCTGATCAGCGCCGGCAGCCTGTTCAGCCCAGACACGCTGGCCAACCTGAGCCAAAGCTTCGCCAGCCGCAACGCGCTCGGGGCCGGCAACAGCACCCTGGCGGTGAATCCCAACTACACCCTCAGCGATGGCAACGGCGCTAACAACTACGCCGTGACCCTCGCCACGGCTCCCGGCACGATTAATCCGGCGACTGATACTAATCTGCCGCCAGTGTTCAACCCCGGCACCGGAACTGTGCAGGGGGGCAACCCCATTGGCCCTTACGAGCCCGGCACCGACCCCGACCGTGGCAATGGCCCCTCCAGCGGCAATCCTGTGAAGGTGAATGCCCCCCCGCCCGGCCTAGAGGGCGTGACCGAGCCAGCGGGCGAGACGCCCACTGGTCTGGGCAGCACGCCCCCTCCCTCGATCACCTATCGGGTGACCAACCTCCCCGATAGCAGTGCGGCCACGGCGAGTCGTGAGCAGGGGTCTTCGGCTATCGCCCAGCGCCTCAACGTCGTGGTCGATTCCAGCCAGCAGCAGACCCTGAGCACTGAGCAGATCCAGGTCCTGCTGGGGCAGGCGAGGCAGCGCATCCAGCAGGGAGGTGCGCCATGAGCTCCCGGCCCCATCGGCCCTCGCCGCGGCATCGCCTCCGGCCGCTTGGTTGGTCGGCCCCCTTGCTGCTGCTGCTCCAGGCGCTGCCCGCCGCTCTGGCCCTCGAGGCAGCACCTTCACGTGGTGCTTCTCCCCAGCCCGTTAGCGCCGCTGGGGTAGCGCCGGCGGCTGTCACCAAAGCAACCGCCGCGCTGTCCGCCACCGGCAGCGGACCTGCCCGCTTCGAGCGCAGCCGCTACACACCCGCGGTGATCTATCTCAATGTCACCAAGGGCAAGACCGCCAGCCAGGAGTTCATCGATCTGGTGCTCATTCCGTCCAAAGGTGAGGTGATCGGTCGGCGGGTGGGGATCAGTTTCGAGGAGTTCCGCCGCCAGCTGCGCCTCCTCTACGGCGAACTGGCCCGCCAGGACCCCCAGCGCAACAGCGATCCATCGGCACCTGCCCGGGTGCTGCAACGCCTCCTGATCGAGCCGCTCACGTCCGATCTGCAGCGGCTCGGTGTTACCACCCTCATCCTGGTGCCCGACACCGGCCTCCAGGCGGTGCCCTTCGCCGCGCTCCACGATGGCCAGATGAGCTTCGGCGAGCGTTATGCCTTCTCGCTCACCCCCTCGATCAGCCTGTTGCGGCGCGAGCCACCCGGCAGCGGCGGCGGCAAGGAACAGCTTGCCCTTGGCGCTTCCCGCTTCGATGCCCTGGCGCCCCTTCCCCTGGTGCCCCAGGAGGTGGAGCGCATCGCCGCGCTCGGGCCCTCCGAGCGTTACCTCGATAAGGCCTTCACCCCCGAGGTGCTGATCAACCGGGCCGGTGATCCGGCCGTGCGTCGGGTGCATGTGGCCACCCACGCCGAATTCCTGCCGGGTGGCCCCAGCCGCTCCCGCATCTTTGCGGGCAGCGGCAGCATGGACCTCTCCCGCTTCTCCTCGCTGCGCCAGCGGCGTGCCGGCAATCCGCTCGATCTGTTCGTGCTTAGCGCCTGCCGCACCGCCTTGGGTGATTCCGACAGCGAACTTGGCTTCGCAGGCCTGGCCCTACAGGCCGGCTCGCGCAGCGCCATCGGCACCCTCTGGTACGTCGATGACGTGGCCACTTCAGCCTTCTTTGTGCAGTTCTATCGCTACCTCGAGCAGGGCCTCCCCAAGGCGGAAGCTCTGCAGGCCACCCGCCGCAGCTTTGCCGCTGGCCAGGTGCGCCTCAAGGGCGACCAGATCCTCGGACCCGATGGCGCCCCCCTGCTCCAGAACCTCACCCCTCAGCAGCAGCGGCGGGTCGAGGCCGGCCTGCAGCATCCCTTCTTCTGGGCCGGCATCGCCCTGCTCGGCACGCCGTGGTGAGGCCGCGCTTCCATTGAGCGCATGGCCCCTCCACTGAAGGGCGGGCTCTGGGCGATCATTCAGGCGTGCTACGGCGACTCCGCCAGCCCCCGGCCAGCCCAGGGGTCTTCGGCGTCGCCTCTCACTCCAACCTGTCGCTCCTTCCGCCACCGCCATGGCCGCCCCCTCTTCCCCCTCCAGCTCCGGGCGGACCATTCCCCGCAGCGGCGCCGAGATCCGGGCGGCCTTCCTGCGCTTCTACGAGGAGCGGGGCCACCGCCCCATCGCCAGCGCCTCCCTGGTGCCCGATGACCCCACGGTGTTGCTCACGATCGCCGGCATGCTGCCCTTCAAGCCGGTGTTCCTCGGCCAGCAGGAGCGGCCGGCGCCGCGGGCCACCAGCGCCCAGAAGTGCATCCGCACCAACGACATCGAGAACGTGGGCCGCACGGCGCGCCACCACACCTTCTTTGAGATGCTGGGCAACTTCTCGTTTGGTGATTATTTCAAGCCCCAGGCGATCGCCTGGGCCTGGGAGTTGAGCACCGGCGTGTTTGGCCTTGATCCCCGCAATCTGGTGGTGAGTGTCTTCCGTGAAGACGATGAGGCTGAGGCGATCTGGCGTGATGCCGTGGGCGTGAACCCCAAACGCATCATCCGCATGGATGAGGCCGACAACTTCTGGGCCTCTGGCCCCACAGGCCCCTGCGGCCCCTGCTCGGAGATCTACTACGACTTCAAACCCGAGCTCGGCGATGACGCCATCGACCTGGAGGACGACTCGCGCTTCATCGAGTTCTACAACCTGGTGTTCATGCAGTACAACCGCGATGCCGGCGGCACCCTCACGCCGCTGGCCAACCGCAACATCGACACCGGCATGGGCCTCGAGCGCATGGCCCAGATCCTGCAGCAGGTGCCCAACAACTACGAAACGGATCTGATCTATCCGCTGATCGAGACGGCGTCGGGCCTGGCGGGTGTTGAGTATCCGGGCCTCGATGAGAAGGGAAAAACGAGCCTCAAGGTGATCGGCGACCACAGCCGCGCTATCACCCAGCTGATCAGTGATGGCGTAACCGCCAGCAACCTGGGGCGGGGCTACATCCTGCGCCGCCTGCTGCGGCGGGTGGTGCGTCATGGGCGCCTGATCGGGATCAACCAGCCCTTCCTGCCGGCGATGGGCGAGGCCTCGATTGCCCTGATGGCGCCGGCCTTCCCGCAGCTGCTGGAGCGGCGGAAGGTGATCCTTGCCGAGCTGGAGCGGGAGGAGGCCCGCTTCCTGGAAACCCTGGAGCGCGGCGAGAAGCTGCTGGCCGAGGTGCTCGCTGCTAAGCCCAGCCAGATCAGTGGGGCCCAGGCCTTTGAGCTCTACGACACCTACGGCTTCCCGCTTGAGCTCACCGAGGAGATTGCTGAGGAACACGGCCTCAAGGTCGATCTGGCGGGCTTCGAGGCGGCGATGGAGGCCCAGCGCCAGCGGGCCAAGGCGGCGGCGGTGAGCCTGGACCTCACTCTGCAGGGGGCGATCGAGCAGATGGCCGCTGCGTTGGAGGCCACATCCTACAAGGGCTACGAGGCCCTGGAGCACCCCAGCTGCGTGCTGGCCCTGGTGGTGAACGGCCAGCCGGCCGAGCGGGCCAGCGCCGGTGATGCCGTGCAGCTGGTGCTCGACACCACCCCCTTCTATGGCGAGGGCGGCGGCCAGGTGGGCGACCGCGGCGTGCTCAGCGGCGATGGCCCCGCCGGTGCGGGGGTGATCGTGGCGATCGAGGGCGTCAGCCGCAATCGGAGTGTGTTTGTGCATAGCGGCCAGGTCGAGCGGGGGACGCTGACGGTGGGCGATCTGCTCAACGCCCAGGTGGACCGCTCCTGCCGTCGCCGCGCCCAGGCCAATCACACCGCTACCCACCTGTTGCAGGCTGCCCTCAAGCAGGTGGTCGATCCCTCGATCGGCCAGGCGGGTTCGCTGGTGGATTTTGATCGCCTCCGCTTCGATTTCCACTGCCCCCGCGCCGTGACCTCGGCCGAGCTGGAGCGGATCGAAGCCTTGATCAATGGCTGGATCGCCGACGCCCACGATCTGGAAGTCCAGGAGATGGCGATCGAGCAGGCCAAGGCGGCCGGCGCGGTTGCGATGTTTGGCGAGAAGTACGCCGAGGTGGTGCGGGTGGTGGATGTGCCCGGCGTGTCGATGGAGCTGTGCGGCGGCACCCACGTGGCCAACACCGCCGAGATCGGCCTGTTCAAGATCGTGGCGGAATCGGGTGTGGCGGCCGGCATCCGCCGCATCGAGGCCGTGGCCGGCCCGGCGGTGTTGGCCTACCTCCAGGAGCGCGATGCGGTGGTGCGGGCCCTAGGCGATCGTTTCAAGGCCCAGCCCGGCGAGATCGTGGAGCGGGTGGCGGCCCTGCAGGAGGAGCTCAGGGGCAGCCAGAAGGCCCTGGCGGCGGCCCGCGGCGAGCTGGCGGTGGTCAAGGCGGCGGCATTGGCGGCCCGAGCCGAGGCGCTGGGGGCCATTCCGGCCGGCTCCACCCGCGCTGGCGAACCCTTTGCCCTGTTGGTGGAGCGCCTTGATGGGG
>JBAXOO010000073.1:0-7226 GCA_037133235.1 Cyanobium sp. ELA507 | reverse complement strand
TGGCTGGTTTGTGCAGAACGGGCTACAGAAAAGAATAGAAGCACCTAAACGGTATCTTTCGATCCGCCCAGTAATCAGCGGTGTCGCGGAAGATATCGAGTAATTGTTCGCGGGCCTCTTTGTCAAACTTGACATTGGCCGGAATATGCTCGAGCACAGCTAAAAAACCGGGCTGAGGGCCCGATTTGTGCAGCGGGTCGGTCATATTGTCATACAAGGCGTCAAAATTCTTGCCCGCATTGGCTGACAGCATGAACTGGGCGCCGATCATGTCCAAAACATCTTGCTTGGTCTGGGCGCTTCCCAGATTGGCGTACAAAAAATGCTGGCCCAGATCTTGGGCTGGCATGTCCAGATTTGATACATTCTCAGGAATCCTCTGCTGAGTTTGCATTGGACCGGCCGGGCTTCGCTGGTCCGGCAGTCCGTTTTATTAACCAAAGGACGCCATCGAACCACGCATTCTCGTGGGCTGGCGAGCGGTGGCGATGGATTCTGGATCTCTAGTTCGCAGTGCCGGCGGGCCGGGGCGCGCATTGCGGCACCAGCTTGGCTGGCCGGCGCAACCGGGGGGCCTTGTCCGGTGGCTTGTGGGCGCTTGCTGGCTCCAGCTGCCGTTGCCCCCACCTCCTGCCTACGATGAATAGACAGCGCGGAACTGGATGCTCAGGGCCGTTCCCGATCCGCCGTCCGCACCGATGGCCGACCCCTGTCTTGTTTCGGTGGACGGGTCCCGGGCGCCCTCCTCCAATGCCACCAAGAGTTCCGCCGCTGACCCCCATCAGGAGGGGGGCCGCCGCCGAGCGATTGTGGGCCCCGAGGATTACGGCATTCCTCTGCCCGTCTGGCTCGCCGACTGCATCCGCCACGCCCCACCCGGTGCAGGAGCGGCCTGTCCGACCGATACCGAGGCACTGCTATCGGCAGCCTTCGACTTCGCCTACCAGCTCCATGAGGGGCAGTTCCGGGCCAGTGGAGAGCCCTATGTGGTCCATCCGGTGGCGGTGGCCGATCTCCTGCGCGACATCGGCGCCAGCGCGGCGGTGATCGCCGCCGGCTTCCTGCACGATGTGGTGGAAGACACCCAGGTGACGCCGGAGGACATTGAGGCCCATTTCGGCACCGAGGTGCGGGCCTTGGTGGAGGGGGTGACCAAGCTGGGCGGCATCCATTTCACCAATAAAACCGAGGCCCAGGCCGAAAATCTGCGGCGGATGTTCCTGGCGATGGCCAGCGACATTCGCGTGGTGCTGGTGAAACTGGCCGACCGCCTCCACAACATGCGCACCCTCGGCGCCCTGAAGCCCGAGAAGCAGCAGCGGATCGCCCGCGAAACCCGCGAGATCTACGCCCCCCTCGCCAATCGGCTTGGCATCGGCCGCTTCAAGTGGGAGCTGGAGGACCTGGCCTTCAAGATCCTCGAGCCTGAAGCTTTCCGCGAGGTGCAGCAGCAGGTGGCCACCAAGCGCAGCGAGCGGGAGGAGCGGCTGGGCGTCACGGTGCAACTGCTGCGCGATCGCCTCGCGGCGGTGGGCCTGGGCCACTGCGAGGTGAGTGGCCGGCCGAAGCACCTCTATGGCATCTGGAGCAAGATGCAGCGGCAGCAGAAGGCGTTCCACGAGATCTACGACGTGGCGGCCCTGCGGATCCTCTGCCCGAATCTCGAGAGTTGTTACCGGGCCTTGGCGGTGGTGCACGACACCTTCCGGCCGATCCCTGGGCGGTTCAAGGATTACATCGGTCTGCCCAAGCCGAATGGCTACCAATCGCTCCACACCGCCGTGATCGGCCGGCATCGACCGATCGAGGTGCAGATTCGCACCGGCGAGATGCACCAGGTGGCCGAGTACGGCATTGCTGCCCATTGGAAGTACAAGGAGGGCGGCTCCCCTGCCGCCGGGGACACCGAGCGCTTCAATTGGCTGCGCCAACTGGTGGATTGGCAGAAGGAGGATGGCGGCGAGGACAGCAGCGACTTCCTGCGCTCGATTAAGGAGGATCTTTTTGACGAGGAGGTGTTTGTATTCACCCCCTCCGGCGATGTGGTGGGCCTGCGTAAGGGATCAACGGCGGTGGATTTCGCCTATCGCATCCACTCGGAAGTTGGTAATCACTGCCAGGGTGTGCGCATCAACGACCGACTCTGTCCCCTGCCCACGCCGCTGTGCAATGGCGATTTCGTGCAGATCCTGACCTCAAAAGCAGCCCATCCCAGCCTGGATTGGCTCAACTTCGTTGCCACACCCACGGCGCGCAATCGCATCCGCCATTGGTATAAGCGCAGCCACCGCGAGGAGAACATCACCCGCGGCACCGCCATGTTGGAGCGGGAGTTGGGTCGCGAAGGCTTCGATGCCCTGCTCAACGGCGAGGCCATGGCCCGGGTGGCGAGGCGCTGCAATCTGATCAGCACCGAGGATCTGTTGGCCTCGATTGGCTTCGGTGGTGTCACGTTGCAGCAGGTGCTTAACCGCCTGCGGGAGGAGTTGCGGCTGGCCAGCGCCGCCGCCACGCCGGTGCTCAGCAACGAAGATTTGGCCCGGACCGTTTCGGCCCAAGCCGACCAGGCGGCCCCTGCGCCGCCGCTCCACCAGGCGGGGGCCGGCAGTGCCAGTCCGATCTTGGGGCTGGAGGGCCTGGAATACCGCCTGGGGGGATGCTGTTCACCGCTTCCGGGCGAGCCGATTGTGGGCAGCGTGGCCCTCGGCAACCATGGCATCACGATCCACCGCCAGGACTGCGGCAACCTGGCCCAGCTGCCTCCCGAGCGGCGCCTGCCGGTGCGGTGGAATCCCCTTGCCGATGACCAGCGCCGCCGCTACCCGGTTCAGTTGCGCATCGAGGTGCTCGACCGGGTGGGCGTGCTGAAGGACATCCTCACTCGCCTCTCGGATCACCGCATCAACGTCAGCGATGCCCGCGTGCGCACCAACCCCGGCAAGCCAGCCCGTATCGATCTACGCGTGGAGCTGGTGAGCGCCTCCCAACTGCGCGACACGATGGACCAAATCCGCTCGATGGCGGATGTGCTCGATTTGGCCCGCACGGGGATTGGTTGAATCAATCCCATCGGGATCCGTTGCTCTTTGCCTGTGAGAAGTCTTGCTGATGCTTTGTTGTTAGGTATGGATCCGTTGGCGGGCCTTTCTGATCACGCGACGTAGTAGGCCTGCAGGTTCGGGATTCGGCAGGTCCTCCAGCGGGACGTTGGCCCAAGGGGTCATGGCCTGCACCTCCCGGTAGCGATCTTTCCAGGGGTGGGGGCAACGGTGATTCCAGGGCTTGGCAAAGCCACCGCCGGCAAAATGGATCACGGCAGGGTTGTCATGGGCCTCCTGTTCCTCCAGGGTGAGGCCCCCCTGCTCTTGGAGCCAGTTGGGGTCCAATCCCCACAGGTGCGATTGGGCATTCCAACGTTGATGAACGATCAGCGCTTGTTTCTCAAAGAGATGATTCAGAACATCCTGATCCCAATTGCTCAATTTATGGCTATTTTCTTGGGCGTAGGCTAACCCCCTTGACAGTACTTCTTCCCGCCGCCATGCTTCCAGATTGATGAGCATCATCCCCGCGTTGAAGTAAGGGGCGTCGTCGGCCATCTCGAGCCGCTGCCGTTGCATGGGCAGGTTGCGGTCACTGGCGGCGGCGAGGGGACGGTTCTCCAGGGGCGTTGCCCAGAGTTCTTGAAGGGATCCATTCACCACCACATCGCAGTCGATGAAAAGGACCCGATCCATGGCGGGGGGGAGGATTGAGGGCAGTAGTAATCGGAAGTAGGTGGCAATGCTGATGTGTCCGAAAACGGGAAACCCTTCAAGGAGATCAGGCTCAACTTGAAGGAATGAAACCGATGGTAGGAAGCTACCTAGATATCCCACCAGCTTGGCTCGCTCTTGGGGGTCCAGGGCCTGATGGACGATGTACACCCGCAGGTTGTCACCAGGATTGCCATCGCGTAGCGTCCGCAGCATCACGGCGCAATGGCGAACATAGTTATTGTCAATGGTGCAGACAATGTTCATGTTGTGCGTTTCGGCTTTGCGTTTGCTTGGCGATTAAGTGTGTTTTGAGTGGCTTTTGATGAGGGACGATGTGATCATTTAAACCATCATTATTCTGTCAATCTAACATGCTGATTTGCCCTCGGCTGCTGCCCTTAGATCCGGAGCCGTCCGTGGGCTCGCCAGTATGCGGCGGTTTAAGGCCTCGATTTGGTGCAGTCCTCCAGCGCCGATCAGGCCGGCCCCGCAGCGCCGAACCCGCTGCTCGCCCTCCCCTTCGGGCCGGCGCTCGAAGCCCTTGGTCCGGAGTACTGGGATGTCGTGGAGCCGGCCACCTTCCCCCGCGCCACCCTTCACTTCCGCAACAACGACCTGCTGCGCCAGCTTGGCCTTGACCCCGCTGCGGTGGCCGATGCCTACCCCGATCAGGCCTACGTCCGCTTTGTAGCCCGCGCCCCCCTGCTGGCCCTTCGCCACGCGATGGGCGGGGTTTTCTCGACGGCCAGCTCCGGGATCGTTACGGCCAGCTGCAGGACCTGGGCTCTAAGGGCAGCCCCCCCTGGAGGAGTAGTTGGCGCGCACGGTTGCCTGCCCAGGGTGAGGGTCCGCCCACAGGCCCCGGGCCCCGTGTCCGGTGTTACAACCCGCCCCGATCGGCACGCCTACAACGGCGCCATGCCAACGCCCCACCCTTCGCCAGCCGTGCCATGACCTCCGAACAGGCCGCCCAGCTGATCGACAACACCCTCGATCTGGTCCATCAGCGTCTCCAGGATCTTGAGGCGCAGTCGCTGGCTCAGGAGCACAGGGCCTTGGCTGCGGAGTTTCGGGAATGGCGCCAGCCGGCCGGTGGTCACATCGACCTGATGGTGTTTCCGGGCCTTAGCAATTCCTGAGGGAATGCGTTTCTTGCCCTGGTGACCGCACGACGCTGTTGCAAGGAAAGCTGGTTGGATCCCGGCGTTCCGTGGCTTCCAGCCCTTTTCGACGTCCTGCCAGAGCAAGCCGACAGGGACCTCAGCTCTGATCCAAAGGGTTCTGGCGTTCGCGGTGATGAAACCAGCGCCAGCAACCCACCCCCACCACGGCAGCAGCTAGCACCCCCATCACCACCGAGCCGAGTAGCAGCCGACTGCTGAAGGCCCAGCCCAGATCACCCAGCCGCTCCAACTGCAGCTCGGCCTGGACAGGCCAGGCCGGACCGGGGCCGATCAGCAGGGCACCGAGCTGGTAATTCAGCCAGCAGATCGGCAGGGTGGTGAGGGGATTGCTGATCCAGGTGCCCGCCGCCGCCAGGATCCGGTTGCCGCGGATCGTTGCGGCCAGGGCCACCCCAAGCACGATTTGCAGTCCAAAGAAGGGCAGGCAGCCGGTGAATACCCCCGCCGCCAGCCCCCGGGCCCGGTGGCCGGGGCTGCCGTCCTGATGCCAGAGCCAGCGCAGCCTTTGAATCAGCCGAGGCTGGGAGGCAACGAGCCTGCCTCCCAGGTTCTGCAACAGCGCTAGCCCAGCTCCGATCACAGCTTTGAGGGCCATGGAGGTACGGGTCGGCGATCCTGGCCGGGGCGGAGACTGGTGATCACGACGCGGCATGGATGTTGTGGTTGGTCCTGCACCCGAATGGGGTTCAGACCCTAAGGGGGGTGGAGGCGATGGCGGCGACGCCGCGGACACGATTGCCGCCATTGCCACGGCGGTGGCTCCCGGCCAGGGAAGCGTGGCGATCGTGCGCCTCTCGGGGCCGGGGGCTGAAGCGATTGGTCAGCGGTTGTTCCTGGCGCCTGGCCAACAGGTCTGGGAGAGCCATCGGGTGCTCTATGGCTATGTGGTGGATCCGGCCAGTGGTGAGAGGGTCGATGAAGCGTTGCTGCTCCTGATGCGCGCCCCCCGCAGCTTCACCCGCGAGGACGTGGTGGAGTTCCACTGCCACGGCGGCCTGGTGGCGGTTGGGCGGGTGCTGGAGCTGGTGTTGGCGGCCGGGGCGCGGCTGGCGGGGCCAGGGGAGTTCAGCCAGCGGGCCTTCCTCAACGGCCGCCTCGATCTCACCCGGGCCGAGGCCCTGATGGAGCTGGTGGCGGCCCGTAGCCGCCGCGCCGCCCAGCTGGCCATGGCGGGGCTGGATGGGGGGCTGCAGCGGCGGATCGGGGCCCTGCGGGAGCGGCTGCTGGACCAGCTGGCCGAGCTGGAGGCCCGGGTGGATTTCGAAGAGGATCTGCCGCCTTTGGATGCCGAGGCCGTGGCAGCCGAACTGGCGGCGGTGCGCGGTGCGCTGGATGTCCTGGTGGCCGAGGCGCGCCAGGGCGAGGTGCTGCGCCAGGGTCTGCGGGTCGCGATCGTGGGCCGCCCCAACGTGGGCAAGAGCAGCCTGCTCAACCAGCTCAGCCGCCGCGAGCGGGCGATTGTGACCGACCTGCCCGGTACCACCCGCGACCTGCTCGAAAGCGAGCTGGTGCTCGAGGGCGTACCAATCACCCTGCTCGACACCGCTGGCATCCGCCCCACCAACGATCCGGTGGAGCGCCTCGGCATCGAACGCAGTCGGGGGGCCCTGGCCGCCGCCGATGCGGTGCTGCTCCTGTTTGATCTGGCCGCCGGCTGGACCGCCGCGGACGAAGCGCTGCTGGAGTTGGTGCCCGGCGGGGTGCCGCTGCTGCGGGTGGGCAATAAGGCCGATCTCGTGGACGGGGCGACCGCGATCGAGGGCCCCGCCGATGTGCTGATCAGTGCCCACACTGGAGCCGGGGCGGAGGAATTGGGCCGGATGTTGTTGCGGCGTTGCGGGCTCCAGGAGCTGCAGGGGATTGCGGTGGCCCTCAATGGTCGCCAGCGGGAGCTGGCGGCAGAGGCGGCGGCCAGCCTGGCCCGCAGCCTGGAGGCCGCGGCGGCGGGCCTCCCCTGGGACTTCTGGACCATCGACCTGCGGGCGGCGGCGGCCAGCCTCGGCGCCATCACGGGCGAAGAGGTGAGTGAGGCAGTGCTGGATCGGGTGTTCAGCCGCTTCTGCATCGGCAAGTGATCGAATGGCGGGCAGCCGCCGCTCCAATGGCGCCCGCGGTTGGTCGGGGGTGGCCGGTGCGATTCTTGCTGGATCAAACCCGCACCGGCCCTGCCCCGCGCAGGTCGGCTGGCCGCGCTCCACCCTGTCGATGGCCCCACTGCCCGATCCAGCTTCCGACGATCCCTTGGCTGTGCTTCCCCTCGCCAGCAGTGAGGTTGGCCTTGCCC
>JBAXOO010000072.1:0-7306 GCA_037133235.1 Cyanobium sp. ELA507 | reverse complement strand
GTTGATGGGAGGCACCACCATGGTGGCGGGCTCGATGCAGCCACGGCCACCGGTGCGGCGCCCCTACGGCCATGCTGGGTCACTGCACCACTCCGGCAGTCGATGGACTTTTCCATTCGCCCCATGGTCGAAGCCGACCTCGCCATGGTTACCGACTGGGCTCGCGCGGAGGGGTTCTGCCCCGGAGTGGGTGATGCCGCCATTCTGCGGGATGCGGACCGCCGGGGTGTGTGGGTGGGCTGCCTTGATGGGGAGCCGGTGGGCTGCATCCTCGGGGTTCGCTACGACGGCCATTACGGCCGCATTGGCCTTTTCCTGGTGCGGCCCGAGCACCGCGGCCACGGTTTCGGAGTGGCCCTCTGGGAGCGGGCCCTGGAGCACCTGCGCGATGTGAGCTGCATTGCCCTGGAGGCGGAACCGGACCGGATCGAGGACTACAGCGGCTGGGGCTTCCGGCCCGCCTGGGAGACCCTGCGCTGGGGCCTCTGCTCCGGTGATGGTGGTCAGCCCCGTTCAGGGGAGGCCCCGGCCGTGCCCCTGCCGCCGGGCTGGAGGGTGGTGCCCCTTGAGGAGGTGGACCGCGCGGCCGTGCTGATCTACGACGCCCGCCATGAGGCCACCCCCCGGCCCCTGGTGCTGGAGGAGTGGCTGGATGCCGGCCATGGCGAGGAGGTGCTGGTGGTGCTTGATGACCTGGGCTGCTGCCGGGGCTTCGGCCGGCTGCGTCCCTGTCTGCTGCCGGAGGGGGAGGAGGGCCCGGGGTGGCGACTGGGCCCCCTGCTGGCCGATGCCCTCCCGGTGGCCGATGCCCTGCTGCAGCGGCTGTGCTGCGGCCGTCGGGGGTTGGTGCTGATCGATGCGCCGGAGGCCAATCCCCGGGCGCACCGTCTGTTGGAGGCCCGGGGCTTTCAGATCCGGCACCGCACGGTGCGCATGTACCGCGGCCCTGCTCCGGAGCTTGCCCTTGAGGACCTCTACGGTCTCACCTGCCTGGAACTGGGCTGAAGACGATGGTGGTTTCCGCTGCGCTCACCCCAACGGCCTTCCCCCCCCTGCGGCGCGGTGAGCTGGTTTGTCTGCAGGTGAATCTCGGCTACCGCTGCAACCAGGCCTGCAGCCATTGCCATGTGGATGCGGGGCCGACCCGCACCGAGAGCATGGATACCGCCACCTTGGACCTGATCCCCCAGGTGTTGGCGGCCCGGAGGATCGCCAGCCTCGACCTCACCGGCGGCGCGCCGGAGCTCCATCCCGGTTTCCGGGATCTGGTGCAGCGGGCCCGCCGCCAGGGGGTGGAGGTCACCGACCGCTGCAACCTCACGATCCTCTCGGAGCCGGGCCAGGAGCGGCTGGCCGCCTTTCTGGCCGATCAGGGGGTGACGGTGGTGGCCTCGCTGCCCTGTTATCTCGAGGACAACGTCGACCGGCAGCGGGGGCGCGGGGTGTTTGCCAGAAGCATCACCGGCCTGCAGCAGCTCAATCGGCTCGGCTACGGCCAGCCGGGCTCGGGGCTGGTGTTGGATCTGGTCTACAACCCCCAAGGGCCGGTCCTGCCCCCTCCCCAGCCAGCCCTGGAGGCTGATTACCGCCGCCGGCTGGGCGAGGAGCACGGCATCGTGTTCAACCGGTTGCTGGCCCTCGCCAACATGCCGATTCAGCGGTTTGCCACCGCCCTGCGCTTCAGCGGTGGCTACGAGGCCTACCTGGACTTGCTGCGCCACCACCACCGCAGCGCCAACCTGAGCCAGGTGATGTGCCGCAGCCTGATCAGCGTCGACTGGCGCGGCTATCTCTACGACTGCGACTTCAACCAGCAGCTGGGGTTGCCGATCGAGCGCTCAGCCCACCTGAGGGATCTGCTGATCCACGGGCCTGGGACGCAGACGATTCGCGTTGGGGATCACTGCTTTGGTTGTACCGCCGGAGCGGGCTCGAGCTGTGGTGGGGCCCTCAGCTGATCAGGCCGGCGCTGCGCCGGCCTGGCGCCCCCCGGCCCAGCAGGCCGCAACCGATCGGAATGGCCCCCTCATCCAGGAGCCGGCCGATTCGCGGCGGGATCCTGGGGTGCCGTGGAGTGAATCTGCCCCATGGAGAAGCCCGACCCCTGCTGGGATCGGGCTCGTGGGATCGGGGAAAGCTGAGGCGACGAAGGGCCTATCGGGGCCGGGGATGGGTGATGGCAAAAGGCCGCGGGTCGAGGAGCCCGGAGGCCATGGCGCCATGCGGTCACCATCAACGAGTCGTCAGCAGATCGTGATCGATGAACGATCAAAGGTTGGGTTGGGGGGCGGAGCTGCGGAAGGCGGCACCTGGGGCCATGGCATCCATGGGATCGGTGTCCGTGAACCCGGGGGCACCTAGGACGGTGCATCGGGGGATCCGCTGGGGGACCTGGAAACCGAAAGATCAGAACAAGACTGTTGGAGCAGGGGCCTGCGGTCAGCGCACTCCTGGAACCTGATTGGGTGGCGTGTCGTCCATTGCTGGTGCCTCCGGTTCGATGCCCCCACTGTTGCCCGATCCGGTGGCGCTGACCATAGGTATTGATGCCTGAACCATGAGCATTTGCTGATCTGCGGCGGTGCTGCAGCGCTCCCGCCCCCCAATCCGGTGGGTACACCCTGACGCATTTCTGGGGGCCGCCCTTTCCTGAACAGAGGGCCCTCTCGCCCCAGGGGACCCTGCGGATGGGCTCCAGCCCCCAGGCCACGCCAGTGGCGGCCTGTTGCCGCCTTGGGGCCTTGGCCCTGCAGGGCATCCCAGGGGGCGTATCTGGATCCGCGCCGTACCCACCCCACCCCTGCCGCCGGAGCTGGATCAGGCTCTGGCCGCTCGAAGTTGATTGGCAGCATGGAGGTGTTGCGGGCCGCGGCCCTGCTTTGCCGAAGGGGCCAAGGCGGGTGCATGCAGTCGAGCGGCTGGTCAGCCGCCCAGCTTCTGGCCCAGCCAATGGGCCGTGATCCGATCGCTCCAGCAGCCGGCGGGGCCATCGCCGACGGCGTGGAAGCCGTTGTGGCCGCCGCGGCTGGGCAGCAGCAGCTCCATGCCCGGCAGGCGCGCCTGGGCCAGGGCCTTAGCGCCGGCCACCGGCACCCAGGGGTCGTCCTGGGCGTGGATAACCAGGGTTGGGGGCAGGCCGCCGGGCTGCAGCAGCAGCTGCGGCAGGGGGCTGACCTCGGCGTAGTAATGCTCCACCGATGGGTAGTGCCAGCGCGGGGCCGTGATCAGCGCGTCGAACTGGCGGATCCTGGTGGGCCGACGGGGGCCGGTGAGCGCCAGGCGCTCCGGCTCGCTCAGGCCGAAGGGATCGGCCAGGGTCTGGTGGCAGAGCCGCCGCGTCAGCCAACGCTCATAGGGGCGATTGCGGAACTGCTCGATCTGGGCGATGCAGGCCGCCAGGTCAAGGGGACTGCTCAGGCAGACCAGCGCATCGAGCTGCCCCTGGGCAAGCACCACGTTGAGCAGCATCGTGCCGCCCAGGGACAGCCCCACCGCCGCCAGGGGACGCCCCTTGGCCAGCTGGCGGGCCCGCTGCAGCACCGGCAGCAGGTCGCTGTTGCACTGGGCCGCATAGGTGCCCTTCGCCAAGGTGCGGCCGGGTCCCGCCCCGCGCAGATTGAGCCGCAGCACCGCCAGGCCGGCGCCGCGCAAGGCCAGCGAAAGCCGCCGCACCGCTATTGAATCGGCCGTTCCCCCCAGCCCCGGCACCACCAGCACCAGCGCCCGGGGCTCGCCTTGCTCGGGGGGATCCAGCCAGCCCAGCAGCCGATCACCCGACCCCACGTTCACGATCACCGGCTCGCCCCGCTTAGGGGATTGCCGTGGTGAGCGCAGGGTGTCCCGCAGGGTCTGCAGGTCCGGCCCCAGCCAGGGAAGGCGGTAGCGGAAGGGTTCGAAGTTCTCGCCCGGGGGAAGATTCATGCGCGCCCCGGTTGGCTTGCCGATCCATTGTGCTGCCCTGGCTTTCCACCAGCTGGGCGGCGTGATCGGGGCGGTGCTGGCTGCTTAGCCCCGCCGCTCCGGATGCAGCGCCACAAGCTCCAGGTAGGCCCGGCAGAAGGGTTCGCCCAGGGAGGCCTGCAGGATCGAATCGGCCGCGAAGGCCTCCAGCGCTTCCGCCAGGCTGGAGGGCAGGGGGCGGGCGCTGCCCGGGGCCGGTGGGTCGGTGTAGGTGTTGGCATCGCTGCGGGCACCGGGATCGAGCTGGCGTTCGATGCCATCGAGGCCGGCGGCCAGCACCGCCGCCTGCAGTAGGTAGGGGTTGGCGGCGCCATCGGGGAGGCGCAGTTCGAGGCGCTGCTCGTTGGGGATGCGCACCAGGTGGGTGCGGTTGTTGCCGCCGTAGCTGATCCAGGCGGGTGACCAGGTGGACCCGGAGCTGGTGGTGGCCCGGGCGAGGCGGCGGTAGCTGGCGGGCACCGGGTTGGTGAGGGCGCAGAGGGCCGGCGCATGGGCCAGCAGACCCGCCAAGAACTGGTAGGCCAACGGCGATAGGCCCTTCTCTCCGCCCGGGTCGTGGAAGAGGTTGCGGCTCCCTTCCCACAGCGACACATGCAGATGGGCACCGTTGCCGGTGAGGCCGTCGATCGGCTTGGGATCGAAGCTGATGCCGCAGCCGTGTTTCTCGGCCAAGGTGGCGGCCATCACCTTGAAGAAGGCGTGGCGATCGGCGGTGCTGAGGGCATCGGCGAAGGTCCAGTTGAGTTCAAACTGGCCGTTGGCATCTTCGTGGTCGGCCTGGTAAGGCCCCCAGCCCAGCTCCTCCATGGCATCGAGCAGCTCGCTGATCAGCGGGTAACGGCGCATCAGGGCCAGCTGGTCGTAGCAGGGTTTGCTTTGACGATCCAGCCGGTCGGCCACGCCGCCGGTTTCGGGATCCAGCAGGAAAAACTCGGCCTCCACGCCGCTGCGGAAGCTGAATCCCAGGGCCTCGGCCCGGGCCAGCTGCCGCTGGAGCACCCGCCTTGGCGACTGCTCCAGCGGCTCCCCCTCCATCACCAGATCGGTGGCCACCCAGGCCACATCCCGCTGCCAAGGCAGCACCATCAGGCTGGCTTGGTCCGGCAGGGCCAGCACATCCGCATCGGCTGGCGTGAGCTGAAGCCAGGCCGCAAACCCCGCGAACCCTGCCCCGTTGGCCCCCAGGTCGGCCACGGCGGAAGCCGGCACCAGCTTGGCCCGTTGCACCCCGAACAGAGCGGTGGAGGAGAAGGGCAGGAAGCGGATACCGCGCTCGGAGATCAGGCGGGCCAGGTCGGTCATGGGGGCGTGGTTGTTCCTGGGCGGGTCTAGGGCGAACCGGGGGCGTTGCCGGTTCAGGGTGGGCCAAATGGCAGGCTCGAGAGGCCCTCGGATCGCTCCGCTGCGGCCGGAGTTGGGCCCACGGCGGGGTGTCTAGGCCACCCCCCAGCCCATTCAGGCCTCCCAGAGCGCTTCCACCACGGCCCGTAGCTCCGCCTGCTCCGCCTGGGCCTGGCGCGGGTTGCCGGCCCGGTGCCCCAGGTCGGAGGCGAGCACCTGGAAGTGGGCGGCCGGGATCAGGGCGGCTTCGGCGGCGCAGTCGGCCGGGGGGAAGTAGAGGTCGTGCCGGCCCGCCACCACGGTGGTGCGGGCCTGGATCCGGCCCAGGGCGGCGGCCAGGTCGGCGCCCTCATCGCCCGTGCTCAGGCCCGCGGCCGCAGCCACATCGTTGGCCAGCCAGACATCCAACATGGCGATCAGGTCGCGGGGGTCATGGCGGCGGTAGGCCGGCAGCCAGGCCTGCTCGACATAGCTCTCCACATCGGCGTGGCCCAGCTCACGGTGTGCGCCTCTGCGGTAGAAGCTCTGGCTGGCGGCCCAGCTGGCGTAGATCAGCGCAAAGGTGCGCAGCCCCTGCTCGGGGATGGCGTCGAAGCCCTTGCCGTTCCAGGCCGGATCGGCGGTGAGGGCCTGGCGCAGGCTGAGCAGAAACAGCCGGTTGTGAGGCGTGGTGCGGGCCGTGCCGCACAGGCAACAGATCCGCTCGGGCCGCTCCGGTTCGAGCACGGCCCAGTGGTAGGCCTGCTGCGCCCCCATCGACCAGCCGTAGATCAGCGCCGGCCGCTCCACGCCGAAGGTTTCCTCCAGCAGTCGGATCTGGGCCCTGACGTTGTCGCGGTGGTCGATCGGCCAACCCCCGGCGGCCAGGGGCGGGCCGCCGGTGCTGGGGCTGCTGGAGCGGCCATTGCCGAATTGGCTCACCAGCACCACGCAGTGGCGCTCCGGATCGAGGATCGGCCCCACCACCCAGGCGAGGTCTTCGGGCCAGGCGCCGAAGGAACTGGGATAAAGCACCAGGTTGGAGCGCTGGGCGTTGAGCTCCCCGTAGACCCGGTAACTGAGCTGGGCCTGCGGCAGGCTTTCGCCGCAGGCCAGGGGGAAGGGGCCGAGCTCAAAGCGCCGATCGCCCTGAGGGCCAGGGCCGCGGGACCCTTTGACGGTATGTCCACCACTGGCAGGGCTGCCGCGGCCATCAACACCGTTGGCGCTCAAGGCATGCGGCCGGCCGGCGCCGCTGCAGGGGTGTTGGGCATCGCCAGGGCCGCCAGGTTGGCCAGGAAGCCGCGGTGCACGGCCAGGTAGCCCGGCGCCATCACCGCCAATTGGGGTTCCAGCTGCTGGTGGGCCCGCGCCAGGGCGTGGAACGGCAGGGAGGGGTAGAGGTGGTGCTCGGCGTGGAAGGGCATGTTCCACATCAGGCGCCGCAGCGGGGCGAGGGTGTGGGTGGTGCGGGTGTTGCGCAGGCCGTCGGCCACAAAGGGGCAGCCGCCGTGCTCGGCCAACATCACAAGGCGCAGCAGGGGTTGGGCCACCGCCAGGGGCAGCAGCCAATACCAGAAGAGAAAGCCTGGGGCACCCAGCAGGGAGCTCACCAGCGCCAGCAGGCCATAGACCCCGAACTGAAGAGCCAGGGAGCGGCGCACCGCCGGAGCTGCCTCGGCCGGGATGTAGGGACGCCCGGCGAAATCACCCCGGAGCACGGCGCTATGGCCGCGGATCTTGCCGATCCACCAGGGCATGGCACTCAGCTCGAGCAGGTAGGCGCCCAGGGTGGTGGGGGGCCTGTCCTCCAGCTCCGGGTCCAGGCCCGGCAGATGGGTGTAGCGGTGGTGCCACTGGTGGTAGCGGCGGTAGAAATCGGCGTTGTAGAAGCTCAGCACCCCAGCCCACCAGGCCACCGAATCGTTGAGATTGCGGCTGGCGAAGGCGGTGCGATGGCCGCATTCGTGCATGGCGCAGAAGGCGAAGGCCAGGCCGCTGCCCAGCAGCACCAGGCCCACCACCC
>JBAXOO010000071.1:0-7453 GCA_037133235.1 Cyanobium sp. ELA507 | reverse complement strand
GCCCATGCCCATGCCCGTGTTCATGCCCGTGTCCGGAATGATCAGGCCCGCTGGGGGGATGCTCGGATGGGGCCATCGGGGTCGTTGCAGCGGAGGGCAGGGCGGTCACGGGCCTTCCCTCCTTTCTACCGAACGCGGCCGGCCATCCCCGCCACTCTCCGCCAGCTTCCGCTTGTCGGCGCTCCCCAGGCTCAGCCGCGAGCGCTGCAACGATCCAGGAGCGCAGGCGATCCATCCGCTACCTCCCGGAAGCAAACCCAGGGGCCGCCGGCAGTTCGTGATGGGCGTCGCGCGAAACCTTCAAGGGCCACCATCGAGCCAAGACCTGCAACCCGGCCATTCAGTGCAAATGTACTAGCGTAAATACCTCTGCTGCGCCCCGTGCCGGAAGCCCTGCTCAATCCCGCCCCGCGGCCGGGGCCGGCCATCGATCTGCAGCGCCTGCTCATCCCCGATCCGACCCGCACCGTGCTGCTGCGGGTGGGCGGTGATTCGATGGTGGGTGCCGGCATCCACCACGGCGACCTGGTGGTGGTGGAACGCCATCGCCCCCCCCGCGACGGTCAGCTGGTGGTAGCTCGGCTGGCTGATGGGTTCACCCTCAAACGCCTGATGCGGCGGGATGGGCATTGGCTGCTGGTGGCGGCCCACCCGGCCTATCCGACCCTGGCCCTGGGGGAGGGGGAACTCTGGGGCGTGGTGACCCATGCCATCTCGAGCTTCAGCCCATGAGCACCGCCCTGGTGCTGATCGACGGCAACAACTTCTACGCCTCCTGTGAGGCGGTGCTCGATCCCGCCGTGGTGGGGAAGCCCCTGGTGGTGCTCTCCAATAACGACGGCTGCATCGTGAGCCGCAGCGCCGAGGCCCGCGCCCTCGGCATCCCGATGGGGGCGCCGGTGTTCCAGCTGCGGGGCGAGCTGGAGCGCCACGGCGTGATCGTGCGCAGCTCCAACTACGGCCTCTACGCCGACATGAGCCAGCGGCTGATGGCCACCCTCGAGGCCTGGGTAGAGGAGTTGGAGATCTATTCGATCGATGAGGCCTTCGGCCTGCTGCACCGGCCGGCCGGCACGGGCGACCTCAGCGCCTGGGGCGAGGCGCTGCGGCACCAGGTGCGCCGCGAGCTGGGGCTGCCGGTGGCAGTGGGGATCGCCCCCACCAAGGTGCTGGCCAAAATCGCCAATCGTCTCGCCAAGCGGGATCCCCGCTGGCGGGAGCGCGGCGTGTTCGATTTCGCCGCCATGGCGGACCCCGACCCCTGGCTGGCCGCCACCGCCATCGAGGACGTCTGGGGCATCGGCCGCCGGCTCTCGCGCTGGTGCCGCCTGCGGGGGATCGCCGATGCCCGCGCCCTGCGGGACATGCCCGCCGGCGAACTGCGCCGCCGAGCCGGCGTGGTGGGCCTGCGGCTGCAGCAGGAGCTCCAGGGGCGCCGCTGCCTGCCCCTAGCGGCAGCGCCGCCGCCGAAGCGGGAAACCTGCGTGAGCCGCAGCTTCAGCACGCCGATCAGCACGGCGGCCGCCCTGAAGGAGGCGGTGGCCACCTACCTCTGCCGCGCCGCCGAAAAACTGCGGCGCCAGGGGCAGCGGGCCGGCAGCCTCACCGTGTTCGTGCGGAGCAGCCCCTTCGATGGCACCGCCTTCTACGCCAACGCCGCCACCACCTCCCTGCCCCTGCCCAGCAACGACAGCGCCGTGCTGCTGGCCGCCGCCCTGCCCCTGGCCGAGCGGCTCTTCCGCCCCCACAAACCCCTGCGCAAGGCGGGGGTGATCCTCCAGGACCTCTCGCCGATCACCCTGCTGCAGCACCACCTGCTGGTGCCCCAGAGCCCTGAGCAACAGCGGCGCCGCGAGGCCCTGATGGAGGCGGTCGATGGTCTCAACCGCCGCTACGGCAGCGGCACGGTGCAGTGGGCCGCCTGCGGCCTAACACCCGCTTGGAGGATGCGGCGCGAGCACCTATCGCGGGCTGCTACGACCCGCCTGAGCGACATCCCGGTGGCGCGGGCCTGATCCCAGGGTTAGCGCCTGCCGCCGCCGCCGCGGGGAGAACGGGTGTTGTCGCGAGGGTGGATGGAATCCAGCCAGGCCTGATCCGTCGGCAGGGCGGAGTTGGATTCAGGACCGCGCCCTCCTCGCAGAAGATCAAGAAGCAGAAAAGGCAGGGAGAGCACCGACAGCAACAGGATGGGGCCCCCGGGCTGCAGCTGGCCGATGGCAGCGAAGCAGGCTGCCAGGGCTAGGGCCGCGAGGCCATCGGTGATCCAGCCCAGCCAGCCGGCCTGGAGGCGAAGGGAGCGCAACTCGGCGAGGCGGTTGTCGGCGGCCTGAATCTGGGGCTGGAGCTGCTCCAGCACCACGGTGCGGACCTGGTCTAAGGGCTTCGTGAAGGTGCCCTGGATCTGGGCCGGAGCGCCGGGCAGATGACTAAGGGCCAGCCGCATCGCGGGTTCGGTGTTGGCACGGCGAATCTCCTCGCCGACCTCCTTCACCTGGCGCAGGGCGGCCAGTTCGCTGGTGTTGCCGGTGCCAAGCAGCGAGAGGCCCGCATGGATCTGCAGGGGGATCAGCAACAGGAAACCAATCGCCGCCGCCACGCCAAGGCGACGCACCAAAACCAACTGGGCGGCCAAACTGGCAGAGGTGGGACGTAGCAGCTGGGCCAACAGCAGCATCACGGCCCCGAGCAAAGGGAAAATCGCGGTGGTGCGCAGCGCATTGGCCAACTGCAGCTGCCAGGAGGGTTGCAGGATGGCCAGCGGCAGCACCAATTTGAGCAAAAAGGCGAAAAACAAGCCGATCAGCCCATAGCCGATGTACTGAAACATCAGGGACAGTTCTAGGCGGGATTCCCGCTGGGCAAGGGGCGAACTCACGGACACGGGAAGAGGGGCTCAGGACGGGGAGACAAGACTGACGGCGGGCCGATCAAAGGAACACCCACAGAGCCAGGCAACAGGGAACGACAACGGTTGGCGCACAACCAAAAAATGGTCGGAAGCAGGCAACCGAAATGCCCACCGGCGCGGATTCAACATTGAACCGAACTCGGACCACATCGATCGTCCCACAGGGCTAACGCCGCAGCCATATCGCATGTGACACAAGATGAGAAGGCTTGCCGGCAATGGGGCGGGGCGCAGCGCCCTGTGCGGAAAGCAGCACGGACGCTTCTAAATGCAACGATCTGCAGCATTTATGGTAAGGTTTGGGAGTTAGAACTTTTACCAAATCATGAAAGCCTCAATTCAGCAGCGCTTTAAGGCAGCTTGTTCATTAAGTGGGGTTGCCAGCTTTGCTGCAGTTGCAGGGCTTATGGCCTCTTTTGCCCAGCCGGCATCAGCCGCCAATGTGAGCTGCCAAGCAATCAATGCCACCGGCGTGATAGCAGGTGCGCCTCCGACCTCAAATTGTTCGGGATTAAGTGCTGGCGACAGCTTTGAGATTGATCTTTCGGAAGTCTTTGCAGCGAATAGTGGAAGCCTACCTCTGGACAAGTTTTACAGCTTGCAGATTGCCAACCTCAATACTGGACCTAGCAACACTCTGACATTCTCCAATGTCGAGTTCCTCATCACTGGAACGACTGGCAACGGACCAATTGTTGTTTTCAATGATCAGCCCATCACCATTTGGTCAACGACCGCACCGACCTCTCCGGGCCCATTGGCGCAAGGCCTTGGCAGCTATACCACCTCTGGAACAAGTAGCACTTTCCCTGTAATTGGAGCCGTGCAGTCTCAAGCCAGCTTCACCCTAACTGGCCCTGTAACTCCCCAAGTTCCAAATATCGGGACCGCTGCGCTGATAAGCACCTTCCCGATCGATCTTCAAAGAGCGGGCGTTTCGTCGTTTACAGGGGCAAAAATTCGAGGTACTTTCGGAGGTAGTAGTAATTCTGTCACCGCTTTCTCCGCAGGTCTGGCACAGTTCGCCAGCAGTCCATTCATTACACCGCAAGCTCCGTCTGCGATTTACGGCAATGCCTTTAATGTGCCCACCCCCGGCCCCCTGCCCGTGTTGGGCGCCGGTGCCGCCTTCGGCATGAGCCGCCGGCTGCGTCGCCGCATCGGTGCCAGCAAGGTTGCTGCCTGATCCATTCCCGGGTTAGGGATCTAGCCCCCTCGATGAGGGGGCTTTTTTATCGCACAGGCCCCGGCCTACCCGGCAGAAGCAGGCCGCACCCGCAGGTCTGGCGGATCAGCGAAGGAGGGGCTCAATCACCCTTCAACAGGCAGGCGATCTGGTTGCGGCCATTGCCTTTAGCCAGCTGCAGAGCACGATCGGCCCGCTGCAGCAGGTCATCGAAACTGCGGTCCGAGGGAGCCAGGGCCGTCATGCCGCCGCTGATGTGCAGGGTCACATCCGAATGGCTGTGCACGCCGGGCAGGTGGGCGGTGGCGGCGCGCAGGGACTCCGCCACCGCCGTGGCCTGATCGATGCTGGTGTTGATCAAAAGCAGGCCGAACTCCCCATCGCCAAGGCGGCCGGCGTAGTCCTGCTCGCGCTTGAAGTTGCCGACCAACTTGGCGAAATCCTTGAGCACACCATCACCAGCGCGGTGGCCCCAGCGGTGATTGATGCGGCGGAAGTCGTCGATGTCGAAGCAGAGCAACGCCAGCGGATGGTGCTCGGCCCGGGCCCGCAGATACTCCTGCTCGCCGATGGTCAGGAAGGCCCGGCGAATCGCAAGCCCGGTGATCGGGCAATGGAGCCTGAGCCGGCGCAGCTCTAACTCCCGCATCACCAATTCGGCGAGCCACTGGAGCTGTTGCTGCTGGATCGGCTCAAGGGGGGGCCGCGGCTGGGTGTCGATCACACAGATGGTGCCGAGGTTGTGGCCATCGGGGCTGTGCAGCGGCGCGCCGGCGTAGAAGCGAATGCCGGGTTCACCCACCACCAGGGGATTGCTGCGGAAGCGTTCGTCCTGGCAGGCATCAGGGACCACCATCACCCCTTCAGCGGCGATGGCATGGGCACAGAAGGCCGAACTGCGGGGGGTTTCACAAACGCCATCGAGGCCACGGGAGGCCAAAAACCACTGGCGCTGCGCCTCAACCAAGGAGATCGCCACGATCGGCGTGTGAAACAAAGAAGCTGCCAGGTCCACGAGCCGCTCGAAATGGCGATCGCTGGCCGTGCCGATCACGGCGTGGCGCTCCAGATCCCGCAGACGCAGCTCCTCATCCACGGGAATAGGAAACGACGCTGCCTGGACCATGGAATTGGACCGAGGGTATGGGACTTCACGGTAGGCCTTTGATCCACGGCCTTAGGAGGGCGGGGCGAAGCGATCAGGCCGCAGAAACGGCCAGGATCTCGTCGTAAGAGGCGCAGCGCCGCTGGTCGAGGTCATCGAGGTAGCGACGTTCGCTGTAGTAGGCCTCCTGGAAGCGGAGGGCATCGGCATTGAGCAGGCCAAACAGCTGGCCAATCCGCTCTTCCATGTCGAGCAGGGGCACCGGCAGTAGGGCCGCCAGGGGCTGCAGGGCCGGATCCTGGCCCGCAGCGGCAGCGGGGGCGGCCTGGAACTCAGGCTGAGGAGGGGTGGCTCCGGGGTCCTCGCCAAGCAACTGGGCGATGCAGTGCTCAAGGGTGGCCAGCCGCTGAGCGCTCCAGGCGTCGAGCAGGTGGCGGCAGCGCTTGAGGGTGCGTTGGCGCTCAAGGGAGGCGGTGGCCCCCCGCAACTGCAGCTGAGGCTGGGCCAGGCAGAGCCGCTGCACATCGGAAGGCTCCAGCAACGGGGTGAGGCGGCTGAGCAGGGCATGGGCTTCGGCATCCACCAGCAGGCGATCGCCCAGCAGGCGGGGCAGGTCGAGGTCGGCCAGGTCGTCGCCGGCATCCAGCCCCCGGTTGACCCGCTCCAGCCGCCCAGAGCCGAGGTTGTCCTCCTCGATCTCGCCGATGGTTGCCCAGAGCTGGCGGTGGTGCTGCAGGGCGAAATCCTCCAGATCGAGGCGGCGCAGTTCGGATCGGATCAGGGGGCGCCAGGGGGGGCAATGGAGATAAAGCCGCAGCACCTCCGCCTCGGCCCGCTCCCGGTGCCCCGCTTCCCCCGGCTGCTCCCACTTAGCGGAGCGGCCATGCCAGCGTTGGCCCTTCACCTGCTGGCGCAGGTCGTCTTCGAGTTGGAGGGAAAGCCGGGCCTGCCCACCGGAGAGCCGTTCGGCCACCCGCTGCAGGTAGTGGCTGCGAACCGCCGATTGGGGCAGCTTGCCGAGCAGCTCCACCAGGGCGCTCACCGCCTGCTGGAACTGGTCGGACCGCGCCAGGTCCCGTCCAGCGAGCACCTGCTCAATCTGCCAGTCGAGCCAGAGAGGAGCCGAATCGAGCAGCGCGCGGTAATCACCGGCGCCCTGCTGCTTGAGGTACTCATCGGGATCCTTACCGGCCGGCAGCTGCAGCACCCGCAGCTCCAGTTGGCCCTGCAGGGCGAGCTGCTCCACCTCGCCGATCGCCCGCTGGGCCGCCCGCACGCCGGCGCCATCGCTGTCGAAATTGAGGATGAGCCGCTTGCCATCGCAGCAGCGGCAAAGCTGGGTGATCTGCTGGCGGCTGAGGGCCGTGCCGAGGGAGGCCACGGCGTTAGTAATGCCGGCGGCGTGGAGGGCGATCACATCGAAATACCCCTCCACCACCACCGCCCGGTCGGCGCGGCGAATCGGATCGGCGGCCCGATCAAGGCCAAAGAGGTGCTTGCCCTTCTCAAACACCTCGGTTTCCGGGGAGTTGAGGTACTTCGGCTCAGCCCCATCGAGGCTGCGGCCACCAAAACCGATCACCCGGCCCTGGCGGTCGTGGATCGGCACCATCACCCGGTGGCGAAAACGGTCGTAGAAGCCGGTGGCCGCCAGGGGTTGCTGGCCGCCAACGGCGGGATCGGCGGCGGCCTTGCGCGGCACCACCAGGCCGGCCGCGGCGAGCAGCTCCGGCGTGAACCCTTCCACCTGCTGCAGATGGCGCAGTAGGGCATCCCAGCGATCCGGCGCGTAGCCGAGCTGGAAGGCCTCCAATGTGGCTGCACTCAAGCCCCGGGAATCCCGCAGGTAGGCGAGAGCCGCCTCCCCCTCGGGGGATCGGAGCTGGGCCTGGAACCAACCGGCCGCCAGGGCCAGCACCCGGTGGAGCTGGTCACGGCGGGACAGTTGCTGCCGCAACCGCTCCTGCTGGGGCCCATCGAGGGTCTCAACCGGCAACTGGTATTTGCGGGCCAGCTCCAACACCACATCGGTGAAGCTGCCGCGCTGCAACTCCATCAAAAACTTGATGGCATTACCGCCGGCGCCACAGGAGAAGCAGTAATAAAACTGCTTAGCCGGCGACACCGTCATCGACGGAGATTTGTCGTCGTGGAAGGGGCAGATGCCCACAAATTCGCGGCCCTTTTTCTTGAGCACCACGTGCTCTCCCACCACATCAACGATGTCCGAGCGCTCCTTGACGGCTTCGAT
>JBAXOO010000070.1:0-7498 GCA_037133235.1 Cyanobium sp. ELA507 | reverse complement strand
CCTGGGGGCTGTTGCTGGCCTATGGCAGTGCTGCCGTCTGTTGTCTGGCCGTGTTTGGCCAATACTTCGATGGCCTCCTGCGCCGTCTCGACCTGACCCTGCTGCCGGTGCTGGGATTCGTGGCCGGAGCCCTGATCTGTCTGGTGCTGGCCCGTCGCAACGCCCGCCTGTCGGGCTTCCTGATGCTGGGCACCGAGGCGATTTCCACCACGATCGTGCTGGGACTCTGTGCCGTATTGGCGCTCAAAGGGGCTGGAGGGGACGCCGCTGCCACCCCTTTGCAGACCTCAGCGATCCCGCAGCAGGTGAGCTCCGGGCTGGTGATCGCCCTGCTCAGCTTCGCCGGGTTCGAGAGTGCGGCAACCCTCGGTGCCGAAGCCCTCGACCCGGAGCGTTCCGTGCCCCGGGCCTTGCGCAGCTCGGTGCTGATCACGGCGGCAGTGTTTTTGGTCTGGAGCTACCTGCTCACCCTGGGCCTCGAACAGTTGCCGGTGGCCGTGCGCCAAGGCCCGGAGGCCCTCCCCGCCTTGGCCGATCACCTCGGCCGACCGGGCGCCGGCGTGATGATCGAGATCGGCGCCTTGCTTTGCACGTTCGGCAGCAGCCTCGCCCTGCTGAGTTGCCTGGGGCGTGTTGGTTTTGCCCTGGCTCGCCAGGGGGTTCTCCCCCGTCGGCTGTCGGTGGTGCACCGTCGCTTTGGCACCCCGGCCCGCGCCATCACGCTGGGCACGGCGGTGGCTGTGGTTGTGGGGCTGACGCTGGCGCGCCTGGGCATGACGCCCGACGCGATCTACGACCTCTGTGGTGGCTTTTCGTCCCTTGCCTTCCTGCTGGCCTACCTGCTGGTGTCCATCGCCGGTTGGCGCCATGGAGCGGAGGGGGTTTCCTGGGCCCGGGTGCGCGCCATCTGTGGGGGCAGCGCCTTGGTGCTGATCGCCATTCTGGTGGCCTTCCTAGCGGGGGCGGTGGCCTCCCAGGGCGCCATGTTGATCTGGTTTGCGGGGCTCACGGCAATCGGTGCCCTGCTGGTGCGTCGAGGCCGGCTGCCGTCGGCCTGAGGGTTGGTCTGGCTGGCTGGCCCTGGAGCCGGCGCGCTTGGCTGAGGAGGTCGAACTCCCCAATCCAGCAGATGGCCGCCATGGCCGAGGCGCTGCCGCTGGGCCGTCACCTGCATTGCCTCGGGGGCAACCACATGGCGATTGACGACGACCAGGCTGTTGACATCGCTGGCCTGATCTCCTTCCTCCACGATGGAGCTGCCGAATGATCGGCGGTCTTCAGCTCCGAGGTGTCCAAGCCTGATGACTCCAACGCCCCCATCCCCAGCGTCACCGGGTACGACTGGCTCCATCGCGATCCGGGGTCAGCTTTCTGGCCGCACGATCACGATCCCCAACGTGAACAACCCCCCGATGCCCTTGATCGTGGAGCCAGGGGTGGTGCACAACGGCCAGCCCGTGGAGGGTTTTGGGAGCATTGGCTCGGCGGGTCTGGGCTATCCCGATGCCTGCAGTTTTAGGCGGCGTTTTGGCCTGTTGTTGCCCGCCACCAACACCGTGATGGAGCATGAGCTCTGGGGGCTGATCTTTGCCAACCAGGGCGCCGGGGCCCTAGCCGGCGTTGGCCTCCACACCACCACCGTGGCCATTCCCCGGCCCGAGGTGGGCACGGCGGAGGGGCTTGCCAGTTTCCGTGACCAGTTCCTCGGGGGGCTGGAGAGTGCCGTGGCCGTGGCCCTGTTGGCTCAGCCCCAGTACCTGATCATGGGCATCAGCCTGGAGCACATCCTTCCCTCCCGCCCGGCGATCGAGGAGATGATGGGTCGCACCGAAGCCCTTTGCCCCCTGGGCTGGGCCACGGAGCATGCGGCGATCCGCTCGGCCTTGGCCAGCCTGGGAGCCCGCCGTATCGGCTTGCTCACGCCTTGGGAACCGATTGGGCTGGCCTCCGCCACCCGGTTGTTCCAAGACTTCGGCTTTGAGGTGGTTTCGAGCGTGGGCTTCTCCTGTGGCCACGTGCAGCACATTGCCCACATCCCCGATTGGGCCAAGGAGAAGGCCATCCTGGAATTGCTGGCCACCGCCGATCACCGACTCGATGCGATTGTGCAATGCGGAACCAACATGGCTCTTAACGCTTTGTTGGAGCGGCTTGAGCCGGTGCTGGGCATCCCGATCATCGGGGTCAATGCGGCGATCTTCTGGTATGCCCTCCGCGAGAACGGTTTCACGGCCCCCCTGCAGGGGGGCGGTCGCCTGCTGCGGGAGTTCTGAACGCTGTGGAGGTCTTGGCTCGCTGAACCGGGATGCTGCGATCGAACGGCCCAGCCCTGCCTTCCCCCCGCTGCAGTTGCGCTATTTCCCTTCCTCTGCTGCCGATTCCACCCTGATCCG
Source organism: Cyanobium sp. ELA507 (assembly GCA_037133235.1). Lineage (GTDB taxonomy): Bacteria > Cyanobacteriota > Cyanobacteriia > PCC-6307 > Cyanobiaceae > Cyanobium. The sequence continues at coordinate 5,105 of JBAXOO010000070.1, read as the reverse complement.
CGTCGAGCCGGAAGCCCCGTCGGGCTTGACCTGCGGCGATTAGAGGCCGGATGGATCGCGCTATTGCCGCTACAGGGCGCGTGGAGTAGTTCTCACGCCGTCGCATCGCCCATCAGGGTCACACGATCCGCGGATCTAGCCCTGCCGATGGCGGATTCAAAGCCGTCCTGGTCGTCGCGCTAGTGCTCCAAGGCGGCTGTGGTCGGCGGCTCGAACCAGCGCGCCAGGGCAGAGACGTCTTCGTCGCCAGCGCCGGCGGCCGTGAGCTCCGCTTCCATCGCCGCCACCCGCTCGCTGACCGGCAGGGTCAGTCCCGTGGCGGCGGCGGCTTCCAGGGCGATGAGGAGGTCCTTATGGTGCAGCGCCAGGCGGAAGCCCAGGGGGAAGCGGCCGGCGAGCATCCCCTCGGCGCGGTGGCGTAGGGCCCAGGAATCGGCCGCCCCCTCCCGCAGCGCGGCGCACACCTCCGCCATCGGCAGGCCGAGTCGGGAACCCAGGGCCAGGGCTTCGGCCACCGCCGCGTAGCTGCCCGCCACCAGCACCTGGTTCACCGCCTTCACCCGCTGGCCCGCACCCACCGGGCCGAAGTGGCTGATGCGGCTCCCCACCGCCTCCAGCAGGGGCCGGGCCCGCTCCAGATCCGCCGCCGCGCCGCCCACCAGCACGGAGAGGGTGCCGGCCCGGGCGCCCTCAGTGCCGCCGGTCACCGGAGCGTCGAGGTAGGCCACCCCCTGCTCGGCGAGCTGCGCCGCCAGCTCTTCGCTGGTGGCCGGGGCGATGGTGGAGAAATCGATCACCAGGCTGCCTGGCGTCAGGCCGCCAATGGCGGAATCGGCGCCCTCCACCAGCACGGCCCGCACGGCGGCATCGTCGCTGAGGCACAGGCACAACAACGCCGCGCCCGAGGCGGCTTCCAGTGGTGTAGCGGCCCTCCGCGCTCCGAGGGCGGCGAGGGCTTCCTCCCGCTGGCGGTTGCGGTTGTGCACGGTGAGCGGGAAGCCCGCCGCCTGCAGGTTGGCGGCCATGGGGGTTCCGAGCGCCCCGAGGCCGAGAAAGGCCACCGCTTCCTGCCCGAGCTCAGGCCTTGCTGCGGGCTCGGTATCGACCCCGGGCAGGCCGGGGCCAGCGGCCAGCGCGAATGGCGGTAGAGAATGCATGGCGCCCGATGGGGAACGACAACATCCCATCGGAGCTGACAATGCCAGCAGGGGGGTGCCGATGTGTTGCTCTATACCTGTTAAAGCTGAGGTTCTGGCCTCAGCTGCTACCACTCAACGGTCCGGTGATTCATATGTCCGATCCATCGACTTCCGGAACCGCAGTCTCTCTAGAGCATGAGGATCTGAGCGAAGAGCTGCGCAGGATCTGGCTGGGCGGCCGAATGGACATGATCGGGGTCGGCGAGATCGAACTTCCTTTCACGGCGCTGGCTGCAAGTCGGCCTGTTTCGGTGCTTGTGGATCTCACCGGCGTGACGTTCCTGGCCTCGGTCGGGCTGCGCTGCATCATCCAGAGCGCCAAGGCGCTGGATCTCAAGGGCGGACGGATGGCCCTGCTTGTCGGTGACAACCCACTCGTTCGCGGCACGCTGGAGACGGTGGGTGTTGGGGAAATCATCCCGATGTTCTCGGATGAGGCTGCGGCCCTGCAATCCCTCAGCGTCCCAGCAACGTGATGACCATCGCCCCGCGGCCCTGCACTCTCAGCCTGGAGATCGATCCCGATCCGCAGCAGTTCCGTCGAGCTTCTGGCTGGCTCCGGGCGGGTGGGTTATCTCAGGGGGTGCCCGAGGAGCAGATCGACCGCCTGGAGTTGTGCCTCAATGAGGTGCTGGCCAACCTCATCGAACACGGTGGCGACGCCGTGGCAAGCCACCCGATCCAGCTTGAACTGAGGGCCAGCGCCTTGCCGAGCGGTTGCGACATTCAATTGGTGGTGTCCGATCGGGGTGAACCCTTCAATCCCGGCCAGGCCAGCCTCAGGGCCCTGCCCGGCAACCTGGAACAGGCCCGTCCAGGCGGCCTTGGGCTGCGCTTGGTGAAGGCGTTCAGCGATGGCATGGTCTACCGGGTGCTCGAGGGGCGCAACGAGTTGACCATCACCATTCACTGGACCCCCCGATCCTGAACTCCGACACTGCCCCGCCCCATGCCATCCCTTTGATCCGTGAGGGCTATGGCTGGATTCCCCTCTTTCAAGAGGTGGACCCTTCCTTGCTGGCAAGCCTGCTCAGCCAATGCGAGGTGCTGCGGCTGGGTGCTGGCTCCGACCTGTTGCGGCCTGGGCAGACCAACGACAGCTTCTACATCCTCCTCACGGGCGAGCTGAGCGTGTACCTCTCCGAGGACGCCAAGCGGGGCCAGGGCATTTCCCTGCAGCCGGGCCACTGCATCGGGGAGTTCTCAGCCATCGACCGGTTGCCGGTCTCGGCACTGGTGCGGTGCGAGTCAGAGGCGGAGGTCTTGCACCTGAGCGGCCCCTTCTTCTGGGAGCAGCTGGTGACTTTGCCGGGTGTGGCGCGCAACATGATGCGGGGGCTCACGGAACGGGCGCGCACCACCAATCAGCTGGCGCTGCAGAGCCTGCGTGAGCGGCTTGAGCTGGATCACCTGCGCGAGGAACTCGACCTGGCCCGGCGGTTGCAGGTCAGCATGCTGCCGCTCCGGCAGCCGTTGTTTCACGACCGATCCGACCTTGAGGTGGCCGGCCGGGTCGAACCCGCCGCCAGCGTGGGCGGCGACTTCTTCGACACGTTTCTCACCGCGGACGACCGGCTGTTCCTCTGCATCGGCGACGTGTCGGGCCATGGCATCGGCGCGTCCCTGCTGATGGCGCGCACAATCGGATTGATCCGCAGCCTGGCCATGAGCGCTACGGGCCCGGAGGCCGTGCTGGAACAGCTGAATGCTTTCCTCTGCGAGGGCAACGACACCTGCCTGTTCGTCACCCTGTTCTGCGGCTATCTGGAGCCGACCCTTGGCACCCTCACTTACTCCAATGCCGGCCACCTCCCCCCCCTGCTGATCCAGGCTGGAGTGTGCACTGAGCTGCCCTTGCCCCGCGGTCTGCTGGCGGGAATCAGCCCTAAGGCCCGCTATCGCTCTGAAACCGTGCAGCTGAACCGCAGCGATCTGCTGTTTGCCTACACCGATGGACTCAGCGAAGCGGAGGATGCCATGGGCCGCCCCTACGGGATCGATTCGTGCCGTGAGCTTCTGCTCCAGCGGAGGCAAGCTCCTCTACCCACGATCCTCGACGGCGTGCGCGATGCACTCACCGGCTTCAGCGGCAGCAGCGCCTTGGAGGACGACTGCACCTTGCTGCTATTGCGGCTCCCTTGAGCCGCCAGCGAGCGGCCCTGGCGCCAGCTCAGCCTTCAGATCCGCTCAAAGGCGATCAGCTGGGAGAAGTAGAAGGGCGCCTGGTTGAGGCTGCGGCGCACCGGCTGGAAGCCAGCGGCTGCGGCGGCGGCCACGATGCCGCTTTCCCGCAGCTGGTAGGCGCGGGTGGTTTTGCTCGGGCCGGGGAACAGCTGGCCGATCCCCTTGAGCAGAGCCAACAGCGGCGTGTAGGGGGCGAAGCTCACGATCAGGTGGTGTTCGGCCATGGCCCCGAGGTGGCGCACCATCTCCTCGGCGGCCGCTTGGGGGTAGTGGATGAATACATCCAGGCAGATCACGGTGTCGTAACGGCCTGCCAGGCTCTCCAGGTCGGAGGCGGTGAAGTGGAGGCGATCGGGGCCGATGCCGGCGGAGCGGGCACGGCGCTCGGCTTCGGCCACCATCGCCGCCGAGAGGTCGCTGGCGGCCACCGAACCTGCCCCCAGTTGGGCCAGGGGCAAGCTGAGGCTGCCGACGCCGCAGCCCGCATCGCAGAAGCTGCGACCCGCCAGGTTGCCCTGCTCTTGCACCCAGGCGAGCACCTCATCCACGGTTTTCTGGTGGCCGATGCGGATGTTGCGCTGAACTTTGTTCACCTCCTCGCTATCGCTGTAGATGCGGTTCCAGCGTTCGAAGCCGGTGCTTTCGAAGTAGGCCTGCACCTCGGCCTTTTCAGCCACTTTCGCGCTTTGCGCCTCTGAGCTGCTGGCTTCAGTGCTGCTGGCTTCAGTGGCTCCGCTGGGGGCCTGGTCGGTCGACATCGGGGCAGGGTTCGGTGCCGCGGATCCTAGGGAGGGGCACTGCCATCGCTGGGGCTGCAGCGGTGCCAGTCCAGCCCTTCGCTGCCCTCGTGCCAGCGCAGGCATTCGACCAGGGGCCGGCCTAGGAGCAGCTGGTCCACCGGACGCTGGTCCCCAAGCACCCGCCTAGGCAGCACGGTGGAGGCGGCAATCGCCCGCTCCGGCCGGCCGCTCCAGCGGGCCAGCCGCACTGCCCCCTCCAGCAGCGGCAGGGTCACGCCGGCCAGGGTGCCGTCCTCGAGGCGGCAGCTGCCGTTGGCCACCACCAGGGTGCGTTCATCCCAGCGGTGCAGGCCATCGGCCAGCCCGTAGGGAGCCAGGGCATCACTCACCAGCACCACCTGCTCGGGGGCCAACCGTTGCAGCAGAACCGCCATGGTGGGGGCCACATGCACCCCGTCGGCGATCAGGCCCAGGGCCACGTCGCCCCGCAGGGCCGCCGCCGCCACGGGGCCCGGGGCGCGGCGGTGCATGTCGGGCACGGCGTTGAAGGCATGGGTCACCATCGCCACGCCGGCGTCGTAGGCGCGCCGCGCTTCCGTTTCAGTGGCTTCGCTGTGGCCGAGGCTCACCACCACCCCCTGCTGGCGCAGGGCGCCGATCACCGCGGCGGCCCCCTCCAGTTCCGGCGCCAGGGTCACCAGGGCGATGTCGGCCGTTGCGGCCCCAGCAAAGGCGGGCCCGACGAAGCCATCGATCCGCTCCGCCAGGGCCGCCAATGAGGGCGGGCAGAGGTGATCCAGGGGATGGGCACCCCGCCGCGCCGGCGCCAGGAATGGCCCTTCCAGGTGGGCTCCCAACAACTTGCAGCGCCCCGGCCGGTGGGCGGCGCGGGCCTGGCGCAGCACCGTGAGGGCCTGGCGCAGGGGGGCCACGGCGCAGGTCACCAGGGTGGGACAGATCGCCTCCATCCCATCGCGCCAGA
>JBAXOO010000069.1:0-7562 GCA_037133235.1 Cyanobium sp. ELA507 | reverse complement strand
CTGATGAAAGAGAGCGAGAGCGCCGCCATCGCCCAGGTGGCAGCCCTGGCCCACCGCGAGAAGCTGCCCGAAACCACCGCCGCCCTCAGCCTCTTCCTGGTGGAGTGGCCCGGCAGCTCCAACCGTGATTGGGTGGGGTTCGATCAGCTAGTGCAGGCCTGGGCGGCCGGTGCCACCCTCGACCCCGACGACCTGGATCGCGACCGGGTGGGGGTGTTCTGGGCCCTGCTCTTCCTTTCCGCCCAGGGCAAGGTGGAGCTCCACCAGGAGGGGGGGCTCTATGGAGCGCTGCAGCTGCGGCGGCTGGTGGAGGAGATCCAGGGGTCAAGCGTGGCCCTCGCTTCAGCTCAGGGGTCAGATGGGGTGCCGGCTCTGGAAGCCCGGGCGGCCTGAGGTAGCTCCCTAAGCTGGCTCCACCATTCGAGCAAGCCGAACGCCGATGAAGGCGATGATTCTGGCGGCGGGTAAGGGGACACGGGTGCTACCGATCACCCACACCACGCCCAAACCGATGATCCCCATCCTGCAGAAACCGGTGATGGAGTTTCTGTTGGAGCTGCTGCGCGAGCACGGCTTCAACGAAATCATGGTGAATGTTTCCCACTTGGCCGAAGAGATCGAGAACTATTTCCGTGACGGCCAGCGCTTCGGTGTGCAGATCGCCTACAGCTTTGAAGGAAGAATCGAAGACGGTGAATTGATCGGCGAGGCCCTCGGCTCCGCCGGAGGTCTCAAGCGCATCCAGGATTTCCAACCCTTCTTTGATGACACCTTCGTGGTGCTCTGCGGCGACGCCTTGATCGATCTCGATCTGACTGAGGCGGTACGACGCCACCGGGCCAAAGGCGCCATGGCCAGCCTGATCACCAAGCGGGTGCCCCGTGACGAGGTGAGCAGCTATGGGGTGGTCGTGACCGACGAAGCCGGTCGGGTGCTCTCCTTCCAGGAGAAGCCTTCGGTGCAAGAGGCTGCCAGCGACATGATCAACACGGGTATTTATATCTTTGAGCCGGCAGTGCTGGATTTCATCCCCAGCGGTGAAACCTTCGACATCGGCTCCGATCTTTTCCCCAAACTCGTGGAAGCCGGCGCCCCCTTCTACGCCCTGCCGATGGAATTCGAATGGGTGGACATCGGCAAGGTGCCTGATTACTGGCAAGCGATTCGCAGCGTGCTCCAGGGTGATGTGCGTCAAGTTCAGGTGCCTGGCATTGAGGTGCGTCCTGGCATTTACACCGGCCTAAATGTGGCTGCCAACTGGGACAAGATCCACGTGGAGGGTCCAATTTACGTGGGTGGCATGACCCGAATTGATGATGGTGCCACGATCATCGGCCCGGCCATGATTGGCCCCAGCTGCCACATTTGCGAAGGCGCCACGATCGACAACTCGATCATCTTTGATTATTCACGCATCGGCGCCGGTGTGCGGCTGGTCGAGAAACTTGTCTACGGTCGTTATTGCGTCGACCGCAACGGCGACCATTTTGACCTCCAGGAAGCTGCCCTCGACTGGCTGATCACCGACGCCCGCCGCCAGGACGTGCTTTCCCCCTCCCCCCAACAGAAGGCCATGGCCGAACTATTGGGCACCGACCTGGCCCTCAAGGCCGGCTGAGCCCGGCCCTCATAGGCCGCTAAGCACCGGAGCGGCCGTCAGCGGCGCCACACCCGCCTTCCTGAGGATGGCGGGGATGCGCTCTTCAGCTTTGATCGCCATCAGATGCACCCCTTGGGCGATGCCGCGGTAGGCGGCCACCTGTTCGGCAGCGATCTGCACCCCTTCGGCCGCCGGCTCGGAGGCCCCCTCCAACCGCTCGATCAACGACTCAGGGATGCAGGCGCCAGGCACCACCCGGTTGATGAAGCGGGCGTTGCGGGCCGACTTGAGCAGAAACACCCCGGCCAGCACCGGCAGCCCAAGGGGTCCGGTGACCTCCTCCACAAAGCGTTGCAGGGCGGTGGTATCCATCACCATCTGGGTCTGAAGGAAGCGAGCGCCCGCCGCCTGCTTGCGCCGCACCCGGGAGATCAGGCCGCTCCAGCTGGCCGACTGGGGATCGGCCGCGGCGCCGGCAAAGAGCTGGGTCGGACCATCGGGCAGGTCGCCCTGCACCGGATCCAGGCCGGCATTGCAGCGGCCCACCAGCTGAAGCAGGCGAACCGATTCGAGTTCATTCACCGGGCGGGCAGCAGGCTGGTCACCCGCCCGGACCGGATCACCGGTCAGGCAAAGGATGTTGCGGATGCCGAGGGCATGGGCACCAAGCAGATCGGCCTGCAGGGCGATGCGGTTGCGATCGCGGCAGGTCATCTGCAGCACGGGCTCGATGCCGGCATCGAGGAGCAGGCGGCAGAGCGCCAGGCTGCTCATCCGCATCACCGCCCGGCTTCCATCCGTCACGTTCACGGCATGGACCAATCCCCGCAGGGCACAGGCCGCCTCCAGCGCCCGGCTCGCATCCCCTCCCCGGGGTGGGGTGACTTCGGCGGTAATCGCGAAGTGGCCCTGCTCCAGCGACTCCTGCAGCAGCACCTCACCCCCCGGGGACTTGAGATCCATCATGCTTCACGGCCCTGCCTAGAGTGGGCTTCGAGTCGTGGAGCAACGGATGCCCGAGCGCGGTGGGGCTGGGGGCAGCATCTCAAGCCCCATCCAGGGGCAGATCCCCGGCCCAATTCCAAACCAGCTGCACGGACCGGGCACCGCGGTGACAGGGAGCTCGACCCGTCCTGAGCCCTCCACCGCTGGCAGGGGGGCACCCTCGAGCTATAGCGAAGCCCGCAACGACCTCTCGGAACGGGAGGTGGAAATCATCGAGCTGGTGGCCACCGGCCTCACCAACCAGGAAATCGCCCAGCAGCTCACGATCAGCAAGCGCACCGTGGACAACCACGTCAGCAATATCTTCACCAAGACCGGCGCCAAGAACCGGGTGGCCTTGCTCAACTGGGCCATGGACAACGGCAAGATCTGCCGCGATGGCTTCAACTGCTGCGCGCTGCCCGGCGACGCATAGGCCAGCCGGTTCTTGAGGGGATTCCCCGCGATGCGCCTCAGCCGAACAGCTCCCGGCGCTCCGCCTCACTCCATTGAGCCAAGGGCCGCAGGGCCAGGGCGGCATTGCTGAGATCGTGGCGACCGGTGAGTTCCCGCCCGCACCAGGGCGGCACCACCACCACCTGGTCGGCGCTGGAGAGTTCCACCTCGGCCACCACCAGGGGGGCATTGTCGGCTAGGAAAACATCCAGGACCCAGTCACCGCCAGGCAGATCCAGACCATGGCGGCGCTTCAGCACCTGGGCGGAGCTCAAAGTCAGCAGGTCCTCCCCATCGGCGAGAGGAATCGCATACTCAAACTCCAGGCGACTCAAGGCCACCGGCGGAGCCGCCGTTACGGGGGGCGCTGATACCGCCGGGAACTGGTGCCCCGGGTCCGGTGCAGGAGATGCCCCTGGCCCAAAGGGAGGTGGTGCCTTGAGCGTGAGCCAGGCCTGCGCAGGCTCCCCGGCCCCTTCCCCCCTGCCCTGGACGGGCTCGCTGATGCGAACCCGGAGGGTCAGGCCATCGGAACCGCTCACCAGGTAGCCCTGCCGCAGGGAACGCTCCCCCAGGCTGTGGCGCCGCCAGGCCCCACCGCTCACCAGGAAGCGCCGCTCGATCTCCAGGGCCACCTTGGCTCTGCTGCAGGCCCCATTGTGGCGAAGCAGGCCGGGGCGCTTGCTCTCAGTTGGGTGAGGATTCGCCGTTGGTGATGCTGCCGGCCCAGTGGAGCTTGTGGGTGAGGGTGCGGTAGTACGAGGGGCGCTGCTCCAGCTGCAGCAAGAGGGCGGCATGGGGTCCCTGCTGCACCACGCAACGGTCGCCCGGATCCAGAAGGGTGGCCTGGGCACCGTCCTTCCAGAGCCGCACACGGCGGCTCCTCTCCCCCAGCGGCCAGATGCTCAGCCGGGAGCGGGGTGGCACCACCACCGCCCGGCTGGAGAGGCTCATCGGACAGATCGGATTCACCACGATCGCCTCAATGCCGGGGTGGAGGATCGGCCCCCCGGCCGCCATGGCATAGCCGGTGGAGCCGGTGGGGGTAGCCACGATCAGGCCATCACCGCGGTACTGGTCGACCACTTCGCCATCGATCTCCAGCTCCAGCAGACAGGTGGGCGACACCTCATCCAGGCAGGGCCGGAAATAAAAATCATTGAGGGCCGCATGGGGACCATCCCCATCCGACTCGGGGGGCAGGGGCGAAACGCCGGAGGCGGGGGCGCGGGCATCGGCCCGGGCGATGCGCGCCTCCAGCATCATGCGACGCTCCAGGGCAAAGTGATCGTCCTGCAGGCGGCGCCAGAGTCCACCCTGGGGGTCATCGGCGACCGGGCGCAACAGGCTGCGCTCATGGGTGAGGAAGCCCAGGTGACCGCCAACGTTGAAACTCAGGATCGGAACCCCGAGGCAGGCCAGGTGGCGAGCCGCCCCCAGCACGGTGCCATCGCCCCCCAGCACCAACGCCAGATCCGGCGGCGCTGGCTCGGTGGCCAGCAGGCCCGGGAAGGGATTGGCCGCCGCACCACTGGAGGCCACGGTCACGTGGGATCCAGTGGCCCGAAGCTCCTCGGCGCAGCGTCGGGCCTGGCGCTGCGCGGCCAGGCTGCCGGCACGAACGATGATCCAGACCCGATCGAGCCGCATGGCTGGGGAAGGAAGCAGTTCTGGCGCTGTGGCTTACCAGCGCAGCAGGTTGAAACGCTCCATATCGACCGTTTCGCGGTTGCGATAGAGGGAGAGCAGGATCGCCAGTCCCACCGCGGCCTCCGCCGCTGCCACGGTGATCACGAAGATGGTGAACACCTGACCGCGGATCAGTTGGCCATCGATGTAGTTGGAAAACGCCATCAGGTTGAGGTTCACCGCATTGAGCATCAGCTCGATGCTCATCAGCACGCGCACGGCATTGCGGCTGTTGATCAGGCCCCAGACGCCGGTGCAGAAGAGCACCGCAGCCAGGCCCAGGTAGGCCTGCAGGGGAATGGTTTCGCCCAAGCCGGGCAGAACTGCGAAGGTCATGGGGTCTTCTCCAGAGCAGGCTTCTCGATCAAAAGCGGTGTGCGGACCTTCTCGAGGAGGCCCTGATCAACCGGTTCACCGGTGATCACATCGCTGCTGAACACATCGCGGCGGGCCAGCACGATGGCACCGATCATCGCCATCAGCAGCAGCACCGAGGCCAGTTCAAAGGGCAGCAGGTAATCGCTGAACAGGTGTTCGCCAATCCGGATCGTGGCCTCCTCGCCAACGGGAGGAGGACCGGGCAAGGCCCAGTTGGTGGTGAAGGCCACCCTCAAGATCAGCACAAAAAGTCCAACGCAGACCAGGCCGGAGAGCACCTTGCGCACAACCAGCCCTGGGATCTCGGCAAGGGTTTCCTTTTTGTTCACGAGCATGATCGCAAACAGGATCAACACATTCACTGCGCCCACGTAGACCAGGATCTGGGCCGCGGCCACAAAGCTGGCATTGAGCAGCAGGTAGAGACCCGCCATCGAGAGGAAAACCCCGCCCAGGAGGAAAGCGGAATAGACGATGTTGGGGAGCAGCACCACCCCCAGGGAGCCGACCACCAGAGTGACGGCGAGCACCAGGAAGCAGATCAGCTGGGTGGTGGAGGCGATCGTCATGCGTCGGAGGCTCCGGCGGATTCGGGGTCGGTGGCCGGAGCTGGGCCCGGGCTGACGGTGGAAGAAGCCTTGCTCATGGTTTCGAGCACCTGCTCCGGCAGTCTGCCGACCCGGGGATCGGTATCGGGAACCCCATGGGGATCGACCACCCCCTTCGGCAGGTAAACCAGTTCGCGCAGGGGGACCACGGCGGGGTCACTGGTGACGCTGGTGGGAAGGCGCCCCAGGGCGACGTTGTCGTAGTTGAGGCTATGGCGGTCGAAGGCGGCCAGTTCATACTCCTCGGTCATCGAGAGGCAGTTGGTGGGGCAGTACTCCACGCAGTTGCCGCAGAAGATACACACCCCGAAATCGATTGAGTAATTGCGCAGCTCCTTCTTCTTGGTGGCCTTGTTCATCACCCAGTCGACCACCGGCAGGTTGATCGGGCAGACCCGCACGCACACCTCACAGGCGATGCACTTATCGAACTCGTAGTGGATGCGGCCGCGATAGCGCTCCGAAGGGATCAGCTTTTCGTAGGGGTACTGCACCGTGATCGGCCGGCGGCGCAGGTGGTCGAAGGTGACCCCCAGACCCTGGGTGATGTATTTCGCGGCTCCCACCGCATCCTGGGTGTAATCGCCGACTTTCTTGAGGAACCCGAACATGGGGGGAGGGAAGCTCAGGGAACGGGGGTGGCCCCCATGATGGCGGCCGAGAAGGGAATGTGGCGCAGCTGCTGAGACAGGGGCCCCAGCCGGGCCAACGACACTGCGGCAGGGTCAGCCGCCGAAGACGGACGGGAAGGCCAGCTTCAGGGCGGCGGTGACCAGGAGGTTGACCAGAGCCACCGGCAGCAGAAACTTCCAACCCAAATCGAGCAGCTGATCGATCCGCACCCGCGGCACCGTCCAGCGCAGCAGGATCGCAAAAAACACCAGCAGGTAGGCCTTCAGCACCGTCATGACAATGCCCAGGGTGCCGGTGATCACCTGCACCAGCGGCGCATCCACCGACTGGCCCAACAGGCCGGCGAACCATTCGATCGGGATCGGGAAACCCCACCCCCCGAGGTAAAGCACCGATACCAGCAGGGCCGAGAGCACCAGGTTGATGTAGCTGCCCAGATAGAAGAGGGCAAACTTCATGCCGGAGTACTCGGTCTGGTAGCCAGCCACCAGCTCCTCCTCGGCCTCGGGAAGGTCGAAGGGTAGGCGCTCACACTCGGCCAGGGCACAGATCCAGAAGACCAGGAAGCCCACCGGCTGGCGCCAGATGTTCCAGCTCAAGATGCCAGCCCCCATCTGCTGGTTCACGATGTCGACGGTGCTGAGCGAGTTGCTCATCATCACGATCGCCAGCACGCTCAGGGCCAAGGGGATCTCGTAGCTGATCGACTGGGCCGCAGCCCGCAGCCCGCCGAGCAGCGAATACTTGTTGTTGCTCGAATAGCCACTCATCAGCAGGCCGATCGGCTGGATGCTGCTCAGGGCGATCCAAAGGAACACCCCCACCCCCACGTTGGAGATCAGCAGGTTTTGGCCGAAGGGCACCACCAACCAGCTGAGGATCACCGGCACCAGCACCAGGACCGGGCCCAGGGTGAAGAGCAGGCCATCGGCCTTGGCCGGGATGATGTCTTCCTTGAACAGCAGCTTCAGACCATCGGCCATCGGCTGCAGCACCCCAAGGGCACCGGCGTACTCGGGACCGATCCGCTGCTGAACGGCCGCGGAGATCTTGCGCTCCAGCCAAACATTGACCAGCACGCCGACCACGGCGGCCACCAAGACGGTAACCATGGGCAGCGGCAGCCAGAGCAGGTTGGCAAGCCCCTCGCTGACGCCGAAGCCCTCGAGCAGGTCGAGGAAGCTGGTCTGCAGGTCAAGGCCCGGAGTCACGAC
>JBAXOO010000068.1:0-7580 GCA_037133235.1 Cyanobium sp. ELA507 | reverse complement strand
CGCTGCCCATCGATTCATGACTGGAGGCCATAGGGCACGGACGCTTTGCGGCTCAGCTTGCCGGAAACCGCCGATCAGGCTGTTTCGAATTCGGCAATCAGCTCCTGCAGCTCCTCGGCAGCCACCCGGTAGGTGGCATTGCAGAAATGGCAGACCAGTTCGGCCTGGCCATCCTCGCGAAGCATGCTGCCGAGTTCATCACGCCCTAGCAACTTGAGGGCCCCCACGCTGCGGCTGCGGCTGCAGGGGCAGTGGAAGCGCAGGCTCTGGCGGTCCTCCGCCGCCTCCAGCGGCACCGGGTCGAGGTCCGGAAAAATGTCCTCCAGCAGGGCATGGAGGTGGTTGGCATGGGCGGCGAGGCGGCCGGCAAACCCCTCAATTTCTCGGCAGCGTTCCTCCAGCAGGGCCACCAGTGCCGGCTCCCTGGCGGCCTTGGGGAGCACCTGCACCAGCACCCCCCCTGCGCAGCGCACCCCATCGCTACCGATCTCCTCGCCCACGAACAGGGCCGATGGGGTTTGCTCCGAGTGGAGCAGGTAGGAGGCCACGTCATCGCCAATCCCGCCGCTCACCAATTCCACCGTGCTGCTGAAGGGTTCCCCCTCCCCGATGTCCCGCACCACGTGGAGATAGCCGGTGCCGGTGGCGCGGCGGAAATCGAACTGGGGCACGCCGGCGGGATCGCTCACCAGGTCCAGCTCCAGTCCAGGATCTCCCACGTAGCCGCGCACCGTGCCATTCCGGCCGGCATCCACCATCAGCCCCCGCAGGGGACCATCGGCACGGATCCGCAAGTTGACCCGTCCATGGGCCACCTTCATCGAACTGGCCAGCAGCAGTCCAGCGCTCATGGCGCGGCCCAGCAGGGCGGTGGTCAGAAAGGAGAGGCCGTGGCGACGCTGGGCTTCTCGGCTGCACTCGGTGGTGGTCACCGCCACCATGCGGATGCCGCCCCCGGCGGCGGTGGCCCGCAGCAGCTCATCCGCCATCAGGCCCTTCCAGCTGGGCGCATCGTAGGCAGCGTCCTTGTGGTTCCGGCTGGCAGGGGTTGGAGCATGCCGTTCTCCAGCATCCAGCCCCCCTGGAGGATCCCCCGGAACAGCTCCGGTTCGTGGGTGACCACCAGCAGCGCCCGCTCCCGCGCCAGGCTGCCCAGCAGTTGCAGCACCTCGTCGCGCACCGTCCAGTCGAGGCCGGCGGTGGGTTCATCCAGCAGCAGCACCTTCGGATCCCGCAGCAACTGCACCGCCAGGGCCAGTCGGCGTTGCTGGCCTCCACTGAGGCGCTCCGGTGCCATCTGGGGGGCGACCCCTTCAAGCCCCACCTGCTGCAGCACCCGCTCGATGGCCTCCGTTCCGGTGCGGCGCTGGCCGAGTCGGAGCTCCTGGCCCACGGTGAGGCCCAGGAAATGACGTTCCGGAAACTGAAACACCAGGCCGCACAACCAGCGCCGCTGCCGGCGGTTGAGGGCTTCGCCATTCCAGAGGATCTGGCCACCATCGGGCTCTGCCAGGCCACCGATCAGCTCCAGCAGGGTGCTCTTGCCCGAGCCACTGCGACCTGCCACCAGCCTCGGTTCGCCGGTCGCCAGCTGCAGCGACACATCCCGCAGCACCGGTTCGGTTGCGGTGGCGGGTTGGTAGTGAAGGGAGCGGAGTTCAAGCATCACTCCAGCATGCCCAACGGGGCAAGGCTGCGGCTCCCGTGGTTGCATGAGGGATCCCCACCCGTGTTGATCCCCCGCCATGGAGGTCCGTTTTCGGGATGTCGATCCCTTCAACTGTTGGATCTGGCTCCGCTTTTCCCAGTCCCCAGGCTCCGCCGAGCGGGGCTACGTGGAGACCGTCTTCGACAGCTGGTTCTTCCTCGGCAAGCTGGGGGGCTTTAACGCCGAAAATCTCCAGGCCCATGAAGCCGGCGCCGACCTCGGTTGGTTGGCCTACGAGGTGGATGGGGCCGAACGCGCCCTGCCGGCCCTGATGCACAACATGGCCCAACTCGAATACCGCGATGAGTGGGCCCGGTGCTGGCTGGATCTGGGCACCAGCGATGCCTTCGCTTTGGACGTGCTGATCAACACCCTGGCCCGCCTCAACCGGGACGTGGTGGAGATTGAGGAACTGGTGGTCGGCGGCGTCAACGAGGACTGGCCGGTGGAGGACGACCCCGACAGCCCCTTCGCATTGGCCGATTCCTGAGGCCCCAGCCCCCAGCTCCGAAGCATGCGCCCATGGCCCGTGAACTGCGCCGCCTGCTGATCGTCCCGGATCGGTTGGCCCAGGTTGTCCAGGGGGCGGATGGGGCTCTTGCGGGTCCTCGGGTGCCCCTGCTGGAGCGGGAGCGGCACTACCTCGCCCGGGTGCTGCGCTTACGCCCCGGCGACCGGGTGGCGGTGGTGAATGGCTGTGGCTCCCTCTGGAGTGCCGTGATCGAGGCTGGCGACGCCCTGGTGTTGGAGCAGTCCCTGATTGCCCCCCTGGAGCATCAGCCAGCGGCCCAGCCGCCGCTGCAGTTGGCCCTGGCCCTGCCGCGGCGGGATGTGGAGCTGGTGTGGCGGATGGCCACCGAACTCGGCATCGATCGGCTCCAGCCTCTGGCGGCCCACCGCTGTGTGGAGCGCGGGGAGGCTCCGCTGGAGCGCTGGCGCAGCGTGGTGGCGGAGGCCAGTGAGCAGTGCGAGCGTCTCTGGATGCCTGTGCTGGAGCAACCCCGGCAGGCGCTGGCCTGGTTGGCGGAGGGCCCAGGTCCGGCGGCACCCGCTGTCGCCAGCCCCCGGCGCCGTTTTTTTGCCACCACCCGCAAGGAAAACCTGCAGCTCCTGCCGGAGGCCCTCGGCTCCCTCGCCCCGGGGGAGGAAGCGGTGACGGTGGCAGTGGGACCGGAGGGGGGCTGGACCCCCGAGGAGGAAGGGGCGGCCGCCGCTGCCGGCTGGTGCCCGGTAAGCCTGGGCCCCCTGATCCTCCGCTCGGGCACCGCTGCGGTAGCCGCGGCCGTGCAACTGGCCAGTTGGCGCTCGCTCAGTTCTTGAGGAAGGAGCGGGCAATCTCGCGGAAGCCCGCCAGGTTGGCGCCGCCCCGCCGGCGGCGCATCGGCGTGGCCCCGCCGGCCAGCAGGGCTTCGGGGGCGAAGGTGGCCAGGCTCGGGGCCGGCCGGCTGGCCTGGGCAGCGGCCAGCTCGGCGGCCATGGCCTCGGCCGTGGTGAGGCCAGTGGCTATGGGAGCGGAAGCCGGGGCCTGGCCGTTGGGTGCGGCCGCCTCGGCCGCGACCGGTGCCGCCTGAAGGGGGGTGCCCTTTTCCGGGCTGGCGATCACCACGGCGACAGGCTTGGCGGTCGGCTTGGTTTCTGTTTTGATCTCGCGGGTCGGGGCCACCTTGGCCGGGGCTTGCGCCTTGTCTTCGTTCGGGCCGGTGAGGTCGAGGAAGAACTTGGGCTTGAAGATCATCGGGCCGGCCAGGGTTCTGTGGTTGATTATCGGCCGTCGCCTCCGTTGCCAGGGGTGGCGCTTAGATCAGTGCAACAGTTCGCCTGACTGCCGCGTGGGGGAGATCTCCTGCCGGCTGCTTCTGCTTCGGTGTTCCCTTCCCCATGCCAACCCTGCCTCCCCAGGATCTGAGCCACTGGCTGCTGGCCCTGGCCCTCAATGCCCTGTTGATCGCCCTGGCCCAGCGAACGCCCCTGCTAACACCCGCCGGTTGGGTGCATGCGGGGATTCTGGGCACCTTGCTGTGGGGCTCGTTGGGCTGGCGTGGCTGGCTGGCGGTGGTGGCCTATCTGGCCCTCGGCTCGCTGGTGACCCGCCTTGGCTTGCGCGGCAAGCAGGCCCGGGGCTTGGCCGAAGGGCGAGGGGGGAGGCGGGGTCCGGAGAATGTCTGGGGTTCCGCCCTGGTGGGAGCCCTGCTGGCCCTACTGGCTTGTCGGGCCCCCACC
Organism: Cyanobium sp. ELA507; assembly: GCA_037133235.1. GTDB lineage: Bacteria > Cyanobacteriota > Cyanobacteriia > PCC-6307 > Cyanobiaceae > Cyanobium. The sequence continues at coordinate 3,652 of JBAXOO010000068.1, read as the reverse complement.
GTCTGGGTGGTGCCCCTGCTGCTGGCCTTCGCGGCTAGCTTCACGGCCAAACTCGCCGATACCTTCGGCAGTGAGATCGGCAAGCGCTGGGGGCGCCACACCGTTCTGATCACCACCCTGCGGCCGGTTCCGGCGGGAACCGAGGGCGCGGTGAGCCTGGAGGGCACCGCTGCCAGCCTGGTGGGAGCCCTGCTGATGGCGCTGGTGATGCTGGGCCTGGGGCTGCTGCAGGGGCCCTCTGCTCTCTTCCTTGTGGTGGTGGTGGGGATGGTGGCCACGCTTCTGGAGAGCCTGGTGGGTGCCACCCTCCAGCAGCGCTACTCCTGGCTCAGCAATGAGCTGGTCAATGGCCTCCAGACCCTGCTGGCCGCGGCGCTGGCCCTGGCGCTGGCGGCACTGGGGCTGCCGGCAGGGGGGCTGGGCTGAGCAGCTGATTGGCCTGCCAGGTGGCGGCGGCCTTGCGCAGTTCTGCCAATGCGGCATCGCAGCGCCGCTGGGCCATGCGGGGATGGATGCCCAGCCGCTGGCCCAGTTCCACCCAGGTGCAGCCCTGGTTGAGGCGCCCCTCCACCAGCTCCCGCCGCAGGGGATCAAGGCTCGCCAGCTGCCCCCGCAGCCAGATCAGCTCCGCTCCATCCCTTTGGCCCCCTTCGGGCTCGTCGGGGACCTCGCCCTGCTCGTAACCCCAGCTGGGGTCAAGACTGCGGGGATCGGGCAGATGCTCCAGCAGGCAGCTGGCTTCGGGGCCCTGCGCCTCCCCCCGTGCCGGGCCCAGGGGGGCATCGAGGCTTTTGGGATTAGCGGCCTCGTTGATCTCTTCGAGTTCGCTCACCTGGGCGATGCTGCAGCGAAGCAGCCGGGCCAGGCTGCGGCGATCGAGCGGCGCCTGGCCCCGTCCCCTCCGCCCGTCCTGCAGCCGACAGGCTTGCTGCCGCAGCTCCCAGAGGGACCTGGGAATCCGCATCAGCGGCTCCCGGTCGCGCAACTCATGCAGCAGAGCCCCCCGCATGTAGGGCACGGCGAAGCTGCTCAGGCCCACCGAGCGGCCCGTGTCGAAGGCTTCCACCGCCCGGATCAGGCCCAGGCTCGCCACTTGAAGCAGGTCGTCGTAGCTGCCTCCCCGGGGGGTGCGCATCCGGGCCGCCACACTGCGGGCCAGGGGCAGGTTGGCGGTCACCAGGGCATTGCGCCAGCGCAGGCGGGCGTTGGCATCACGGCTGCGCTCCAGCTGGCGCAGCAGCTGGACGTTGCGTTTGCGCAGAACCTGGGGCGAAATGGCAGCGGCTGGGCGGACCATGGTGGAATCCATAAGGTCCAACCAGGCTGGGTAAGCCGGCTGGGATCCGGATCCCCCGCTGGTGGGATTGGCGTTCACCCATTCGGGTGAACGCCGTCCAGCTCTCTCTCTTGCCAGCCCATCAGCGGCTTGTGGTTGCTTCCTGCCGCAAGGCAAGACCGGCCCACTGGAGCAGGGCCGGCCAGCTCTGCACCCGGGCATAGACCCGTCCATGGCCCTCTTCGTTGAGGTGCAGCCCATCGCCGCCGAGACAGCGCAACCAATCGGGTTCGGCCAGAAGGGGTTCCAGCATCGGCAGGAATGGCACATTGGCTTCGAGGCAGGCCTCCTCCAGCAGGGCCTCGTAGCGACGCACGCTGGTGAGGTCGTACCAGATCAGATCGGCAAAGGGCATCGCCTCCCCATCCACCGGAGTGAGCCCCACCACAAAGGTGGGAGCCAGGGCCCGGGCCACCTGGAGCAGCTGCTGCAGGCCAAACAGAAAGCCCTCGGGATCCAGCTGGTAGCGCCCATCCGGGCGACCGACGCGGCCGCTGTCGTTGAGACCGATCGCCAGGAGGATCCCCTGGGGCTGCTGGCGGCGTAGTTCACCCCTGCAGCTCACCTCCGCCGGCAGCCGAGCCGCCAGCCGCTCGAGGCCATCGCCGCGCACGCCCAGGTTGTAGACCACCGGGCCTGCCGGGGTGGCCATCCAGTGCCGCCGCAGCCGCTCGCACCAGCCCCCCTGCTCAGGATCTCCCCAGCCGAACACGCCGCTGTCGCCGAGCACCACCAACTTTCGGGGAATTGGAGTGGGCATCAGACAACTCCACAGCGAAGAGCTCGGTGGCCTTAGAGGCTGGCCTGGAAGCGGCGCAGCCGTTCCAGGCCGTCGTTCAAGGTGGCGGCGGCGGCGGCGCAGGAGAGGCGGATGCAGCGGTCATCGCCGAAGGCCACCCCCGGCACCACCGCCAGCCCCACCTCCTCCAAGAGGCGGTTGCAGAGGGTCATCGAGTCGAGACCCCAGGCGCTGGCATCGGGAAAGGCGTAGAAGGCCCCTTCCGGCGGCAGCAGGGCCAGGCCCGGGATGCTTTCGAGGCCATCGCTGAGCAAGGAGCGGCGCCGGTTGAACTCCTGCGCCATGGTCTGCACGCAGTCCCGCGGGCCGGTAATGGCCGCCAGGGCCCCGTACTGGGCAAAGGTGCAGACATTGCTGGTGCTCTGGCTCTGCAGGGCGCTGGCCGCCGCGATCACCTCTTTGGCCCCCGCCAGCCAGCCGATTCGCCAGCCGGTCATCGCCCAGCCCTTGGCAAAGCCATTGACGATGAAGGTTCGGGGGGCCAGGTCCGGGGCCACGGCCGCAAAGCTGTGGTGGGTATGGCCTGGGGCCAGCAGGAATTCGTAGATCTCGTCGCACACCACCACAATGCGGGGATGGCGGCGCACCACGGCGGCGATCGCCTCCAATTCGGGCCGGCCCATCACCATGCCGGTGGGGTTGGAGGGGGTGTTGAGCACCAGCAACCGGCTGGCCGGGGTGATGGCGGCCTCGAGGGCGGCGGAATCGAGGCGGAAACCGCCGGCCGCATCGCTGGGGATGTACTGCACAGTGGCCCCGGCAAGGTGGGCCATCTCCGGATAGCTGAGCCAATAGGGCGAGGGAAGCAGCACCGCATCGCCCGGGTCGAGCAGCACCTGGAAGAGGTTGTAGAGGGCCTGCTTACCGCCGTTAGTCACCAGCACCTGCTCGCTGCTGGTGGGCACCTGGTTTTCGTTGGTGAGCTTGACCGCGATGGCGTCGCGCAGGGCAGGCTCCCCAGCCACCGGCCCATAGCGGGTGTGGCCGGCGGCCAGGGCGTCGCTGGCGGCCTGGCGAATGAAGGCGGGGGTGTCGAAATCGGGTTCGCCAGCCGAGAGGCTGCACACGTCATGGCCCTCGGCCCGGAGCTGCCGAGCTTTGGCGGTGATGGCGAGGGTGAGCGACGGCTGGAGCGCCCCGGCCCGGGCGGACAGCGTGATCGGGGCCGGCATCGCAGCGGGCACGCATTCGAGAATCGGGCCATCCTGCACCATGCCTGGGCCCAAGCGCTTGGGCCCGTTGCAGGTCAAGGTGATGGGTCCTCTGATGTCGGCGGGCATGGATGGCGTGAAGCAGGATGCTGCGGAGCAGGGATTGGCGCCATGGCTGCCGTGATCCACGTAGATGGGGCCGGCGACCGCCGCGGCAATAGCGAAGGGGCTTTGGGGGAGCACAGGAGCGTGTCAACGGCCGCCGCCGCCCTGACCAGCCTTGGGCAGTCCTGCCGCCAGTGCCACCGTTGCCCCCTGGCCGAAGGCCGCACCCAGGTGGTCTGGGCCCGCGGCAATCCCCACGCC
>JBAXOO010000067.1:0-7711 GCA_037133235.1 Cyanobium sp. ELA507 | reverse complement strand
AGGGCAGCCACACCGTTGACGTGGTGGCTGGCGACGGTGGCCAGGTGGGCCATCCGCACCGCCTTGCGGCCCTCATCATCAATGATCGAGAGCTTGCGCAGGATCTGGTCGTTGCCGGGATACTTCAGCCGCACCTGTTGCAGGAAACGGCGGTTGATCTCACAGATCAATTCGTAGTGGCGTGGCAGCAGATTGCTGAACAGATCAACCCCCCACTTCTCCAGCGCTTCCGGCAGCAGGGTGTGGTTGGTATAGGACAGCGAACGGGTGGTGATCGACCAGGCCGCATCCCATTCCAGGTGCTTGTCATCAATCAGCAGGCGCATCAGCTCCGCCACCGCGATCGCCGGGTGGGTGTCGTTGAGCTGCACGGCCCAGTGGTCGTGAAACTCCTCCACCGGGATGCCGCGCTGCTCGAGGTTGCGGAGCATGTCTTGGAGGGAGCAGCTCACAAAGAAGTGCTGCTGCTTCAGCCGCAACCGCCTGCCCTCATCGGTGCCGTCGTTGGGATAGAGCACCTTGGAGAGGGTTTCCGTGCCCACCTTCTCCTCCACGGCACCGTAGTAATCGCCGATGTTGAAGGCGTAGAAATCGAAGCTTTCGGTGGCATCCGCCCGCCACAGCCGCAGCCGGTTGCAGGTGTTGACCCGGTAGCCCAGCACCGGCACATCGTGGGGCACGCCAATGGCGTGCTCGGCCGGAATCCAGCGCACCCGGTGGGCGCCCAGCTCATCCCGATAGGTCTCGGTGCGGCCGCCAAAGCCGACAAAGCAGGACTGCTCGGGGTGGGGAATCTCCCACGGCCAGCCGCCCTTGAGCCATTTATCGGTGATCTCCACCTGCCAGCCATCGCGGATCAGCTGGTCGAAGATGCCGAATTCGTAGCGAATGCCATACCCCGTGGCCGGGATCTGGAGCGAGGCCAGCGATTCCAGGAAGCAGGCCGCCAGCCTGCCTAGGCCGCCGTTGCCCAGCCCGGGTTCCTCCTCCACATTCAGGATCTCCTCGAGGTCGGTGATGCCGAAGCGGCGGGTCGCTTCTGCGGCCTCCTCCTGGATGCCCAGCATCAAGAGGTTGTTGCCCAACTGGGGGCCGATCAGGAATTCGGCCGAAAGGTAGGCCACCACTCGGGTGGGACTGGCCGCGATTGCTTCGATGCCCGCCAGGTAGCGGGTCATCAGCCGGTCCCGAACTGCATAGCTCAAGGCCATGTAGAGGTCGTGCCGGCTGGCGCTGGGGGCCAGCTTGCCCAGTGTGTAAAACAGATGGTCGGTCATCCCGTCGAACACGTGTTCGGCGGTGAGGCCACTGCGCACCGGCTCTGCAAAGCATCCGGGGGTGGGCAGGCGCAGATTGCGGGCCCGGGGTTCGGTCGAGGTCATGGCGCGCTCCTGAGATCCCCGTTTTTTGGGAGCCCCTGCCATGGGAGCCCTCAAGCAGACCGTAGCCGTCGCTGCGGTTGTCGGAACTGATCATTGCGTTCAGATCAGCAACCAAACACGCTGGGGGCCGCCCTAAGGTCGCCCCCACCAGCCCAGTGGTTGCCCTGCGGGTGGCCCCTCCGGCTTCCGCCCCCGCGTCCGTGTTGACCGCGCTGCTTTCGCTTTTCCCCCACCCGGCTTCCCTCACGCCGCTCGCCGCCTTGCCACCCCTGTGGGCGGCCCTGCCCGCCCTAATGCTCCAGGCAGGGTCCGAATCGATCAGCAACCACAGCATCGAGGTGGCCGAAACCCTCATCCAGGTGGGGCGCTTCCTGGTGATCTTTCTGGCCGCCCGTGCCCTCGCCGAAGCGATAGTGCGGCTGCAGCTCCCCACCATCCTGGGGGAACTGCTGGCCGGGGTGCTGATCGGCGTTTCGGGTTTTCACCTGCTGGTCCCCCCTGAAACCGGTGCCCGCCTGAACCACTGGATCCTCGATTTTGTGGCGGCCCTCTCCGGGGCCACCCCCGATCTGGTGCAAACCCTCTACACCGAGAGCTTTCCGGGGTTGCAGCAGGTGTCCTTGCTGGGCCTTTATGCCCTGCTCTTCCTCACCGGCCTCGAGAGCGAACTCGATGAACTGGTGGCGGTGGGCCTGCAGGCCACCACCGTGGCCGTGACCGGCGTGGTGTTGCCCTTTGTGCTTGGCACCCTTGGGCTGCATTTCCTCTTCCATGTGCCGCTGGTGTTGGCGGTGTTCGCCGGGGCTGCCCTCACCGCCACCAGCATTGGCATCACCGCCAGCGTGTTTGGTGAGCTCGGTTGGCTGCGCAGCCGCGAGGGCCAGATCGTGATCGGCGCCGCCGTGCTCGATGACATCCTCGGCATCGTGATCCTGGCGGTGGTGGTGAGCCTCGCCAGTGGCGATTCTTTTGCTCTGGCCCCGATTCTGCGGCTGGTGGTGGCCGCCATCGTGTTTGTGGCCGCCGCCCTCTGGCTCAGCCGCACCGCTGCTCCTGCATTCGACTGGCTGCTCGATCGCCTTAAGGCCCCCGGTGAGGTGGTCGTGGCGGGCTTCGTGGTGCTCACCCTCTGCTGCTTCAGTGCGCAAGCGATCGGCCTGGAGGCGGCCCTCGGTGCCTTCGCCGCCGGCCTCATCCTCAGCCGCTCCCGCCACACCGAGGCGATCCAGGAAACCGTGAAGCCGCTGGTGGCCCTCTTCGCCACCGTGTTCTTCGTGCTGATCGGCACCGGCATGGACCTCTCGGTGCTCAACCCCCTGGATCCCGCCAACCGTGAGGGGCTCGTGGTGGCTGCCTTCCTGCTGGCTGTGGCGGTGATCGGCAAGCTGGCCGCAGGCTGGAGCTACTGGAGCCTCCTGCCCACCCGGCGACTGGTGGTGGGCCTCGGCATGCTTCCCCGCGGCGAGGTGGGGTTGATCTTTCTGGGCCTCGGCACCCAGGCCGGCATCCTCACCCCGGCCCTGGAGGCCGCCATCCTGCTGATGGTGATCGGCACCACCTTCCTGGCCCCGATCCTGCTCAGACTGGTGCTCTCCACCCCGGAGACCGGCGTTGTCGAGCAACCCCTCTGAAGGCGGCCTGCTAGCCCTGTTGCGCCGGTGGGGCTTCAGTGCCGCCGGCTGGCTGGACAACCGCCACGGCGAATGGTGGCTGGCAACCCAGCTGCTGCTGATCGCCGGTCTGCTGCTGCCCGCCTGGCCGGCTCCGGCGGCCCTGGGGCTGGCCTGGCCGCTGGCTCTCCGCCTGGCAGGGGCTGCGTTGGTGCTCCTCGCCCTGGTGGGGGCCGCCCGCTCGTTGCTGGGGCTCGGCGCCAGCCTCACGCCCCTGCCCGAGCCGATGCCCGGCGCCGTGTTGGTGACCAGCGGCCCCTATGCCCGCTGCCGCCATCCCCTCTACCGCCAGCTCCTGGTGGGGGCCGCCGGCATGGCCCTACTGCTGGGCAGCCTGCTCCATCTGGCGCTGCTGCTTGCGCTGGCGGCCGTGCTCGGGGGCAAGGCGCGGCGGGAGGAGCGCTCCCTGCTGGTTGTGTATCCCGGTTACGGGGCCTACCGAGCCAGCACCCCCGCGATCGTGCCCCACCTGCCCTGGCTCGACTGGCGTTAGCCGGCGGCGTTCTGGTGATGGCTGGCGGGTTTCAGCTTTCCTTGCGGGAGGCCAGGGCCAGAAACGGCCCCCAAAGGGCCGCCAGCACCCCCAGGCTTGAGGCCCAGCCCGGACCCAGGGTCCAGCCCAGGAGCAGGTCCACCGCTAGCCCCGCCACCAGGGCCAGGATCAGACTGCCGATGGCCAGAATCAGTTCGACGCTGCCATTGGCCAGGGGCCCCGAGGTCAGTCCTTCCTCCAGCCGTCCCAGCTGCAGGCTCAGAGGCACGTAGAGGGCCAGGGCCCAGATGGCGATGCTCGGCAGCAGGGAGCGCCATTCGGCGAGGGCGTCGGAGAGGGGCATCGGCGGGAGGAATCCAGCCGCGGCCGGAACGCCAGGCGGTGGTCGTAGTGCCGTTCCTAGCATCAGAATCCCCTTGGCGGTGGCTTGGATGGTGGCAGCGCAGTCAGGATCCGCGGCGGTGGACCAAGCGGTGGTGCCTGCAGGTGATGGCTCTGCCTCGTCGGCGACCTCCGGTCGCGGCGTGATCGAGCCCTGGAGCTACCGCGGCCACGCCGTCCATGCGCTGCGGGCGGCGCCGGAAAGCCCTGAGGGCCCGGCCCTGCTGCTTGTGCATGGTTTCGGTGCTTCCACCGACCACTGGCGCCACAACATCCCCGCCCTGGCGGAGCGCCATGAGGTGCATGCCATTGACCTGCTCGGTTTTGGCCGCAGTGCCAAGCCTGAAGGGTTGCCCTACGGCGGTGCCCTCTGGCGCGACCAGTTGATGGCCTACGTGGCCGAACAGATCGGCCGTCCCACCGTGCTGGTGGGCAACTCCCTCGGCGGCTACGCCGCCTTGGCGGCCGCCGCCTCCCTGGGCGACCAGGCCGCCGGGGTGGTGCTGATCAATGCCGCCGGCCCCTTCAGCCAGGAGCAGGCCCCCCCCCGCGGCTGGGGGGCCATCGCCTCCCGCACCATTGGCGGCGCGGTGCTGCGCAGCCCGATCGTGCAGCGCCTGATCTTTGAAAACCTGCGGCGGCCGGCCACGGTGCGCCGCACCCTCAATCAGGTGTACATCGATCGCACCAACGTCGATGAGGAGCTGGTGCAAGCCATCCTGCGGCCCTCCCGGGATTCGGGTGCCTTCGGGGTGTTCCGCACCGTGTTTGACATCCCCAGTGGTGAGCCCCTCGATCCCCTCTTCGCCCGGCTGAATTGCCCGCTGCTGCTGCTCTGGGGGATCCGCGATCCCTGGATTAATGCCCCGGGCCGCCGCGCCACCTTCCAGCGCCATGCCCCTGCCGCCACCACCGAGGTGGTGCTGGAGGCCGGCCATTGCCCCCACGATGAAGTGCCGGGGCCGGTGAACGCCGCCCTGCTCGAGTGGCTGGCGGGCCTTGACGGCTCCGCCGCCCTGGAGTTGCCATCGGGCCTTGGGCAGCAGAGCCTGCCCGCCGAGTCCTGAGCGGCCTGGATCATTCGGGGCTGGGCCAGGCGCAGGCCCGGACCCCGTCTTTTCAGGAGGCTGTCGGAACGATCCAGCAGCGAATGGATGCCAGTCGCAGCCCCGCTTCAGGTGCCGAGCACCCCTGCGGCGGCCATAGCCGGCCTGGCCACTCCAGGCAAGCGGCCTGGGGCCAGTTGGAGCTTGGGATCGAAGCGGGCCTTCACCAGCTCAATCAGGGCGCGGGAGGGGGCATCCTCCCAGGCAGGAATGGGGCTGGCAGACCCTGGATCCATTGCTGGCGGTTGGCGCAGCACGGCTAGGTGGCCCCCCAGCGCATGGCAATGGCGCCGCAGTGCCTCGACCCTGGCGGGTGAGAGCGCGGTGGCCGTCGCCCAGGCCATGCCCAGGCCGCTGCCGGCCGCCAGGTCCACCGGCAGGTCGGTCAACTCCTCCAGCTTCAGCAGTTCGCCGATCCGGGTGGGGGTGACCCCGAGGCGCAGCAACCAGGCCGCCGGATCGCTGCCTCCAACCCCTGTCGCGAGGGCCCCGGCGCTGGGGCCGTCTTGAGGGCTGTTAGCGGCTGGCTGGGCGGGTAGCTGGGCGGCAGCCAGGAGCGCCTCCAGCTCGTCGGATTGGCAGCGTTGCCGCCGGATGTCTGGGGCGCTGGCCAGGCCGTCCAGTTGCTCCTCCAGGCAGGCGGCGTTGACGCTGGCCAGGCCCAGCAGCAGCACCGGCTCCTCCCCCAGGCCCGATGCGGCCGCCAGGGTGGCGCTCCAGAGGTCGATCCGCTCGGGGCTCAGGCCGGAGCGCAGCAGGACGCCCACCTGCTTCACCAAGGTTTCCAGGGGGCCGCGCAGCAGCAGGCCGGCCCGGTGCTGTGGCAGGGGCATGGTGCGCAGGGTCACCGCCGTGATCAGGCCAAGACTTCCCCAGCTGCCGGCAAACAGCCGCATCAGGTCGTAGCCGGCCACGTTTTTCACCACCTTGCCGCCGGCATTGGCGGCCACGCCATCGCTGCGGAGGATGCGGATGCCGATCAGCTGGTCGCGCACACCGAGGTAGCGCTGGCGGTAGCCCCCCGCCAGCCCCCGCGCCACCAAGCCGCCGATGCTGCCTTGGCTCCGAGATTCGGACTCCGCTCCAGCGGCGATGTCCGGTGCGGGCGGGATGGGGGGTGGGTCCACCGCCAGCCACTGCCCGTGGAGTGCCAGGGCCTCCTGCAACTCCACCAGTGGTGTGCCAGCCGCCACGGTGATGGTGAAGTCGCCCGGATTGTGCTCCTGGATTCCCCGCAGCTTCGCCGCGCTCACGACGTTGCAGGGCTGGCGCAGCGGTGCGCCCCAATCGAGGCGGCTGGCCAGGCCGGCGGGCAGCCAGGGGGTGCCTTGATGGTGCAAATCCCGCACCAGATCCGGCAGGTCGCTGGGGTCGGGAACGATCACGGCACGATGGTGCCATGGCGGCTTGCCCTTTTCCCTTGCCAGTGTTCGAACCCCGCGAGTTCAAGCCCCTTGATGCCGCCGGTAACGGCGGCCCGCAAGTCATGGCCCCCGACCCTTCCTTCCCGGCGGGGGAGCCAAAGCCGCTTGGGGGTTCGGGCGGCGGCGATAGCGGCGATCGGCTCAAGGTGATCGTCTTCGACGACGACCCCACCGGCTCCCAGACCCTTCACGGCTGCCCGCTGTTGCTGCGCTGGGATCCGGCCAGCCTGGCGGCGGGACTCCGCCATCCCTCCCCTTTCCTCTTTCTTCTCGCCAACACCCGGGCCCTCGCTCCGGCCGCCGCCCGCAGCCGGGTGGAGGAGATCTGCCGGGCCCTGGTGCCCGCGCTCGAGGCCGCCCACGCCGCCGGCGTGATCGATCGCTGGCTGCTGGTGAGCCGCGGCGATTCCACCCTGCGGGGCCATTTCCCGCTGGAGGTGGAAACGATCGCGGCAGCATTGGGCCCCTTCGCGGCCACCTTCCTGGTGCCCGCCTTCCTGGAGGGCGGCCGCACCACCGTGGATGGCGTGCACCTGCTGGAGGGCCGGCCGGTGCACGAGAGCCCCTTTGCCCGGGATCGGCTCTTTGGATACACCCGCAGCTTTCTGCCCGACTGGGTGGAGGAGAAGACCGCCGGTCGCCTGGCGGCCGAGCGGGTGGGCCGGCTCGGCCTGGCCGAGTTGGAGGCTGGTGGAGAGCCCCTGCGGGCCCGTCTGGCGATGTTGGCGGCGGGGCAGCCAGGCGGCGCATCGGCCGCGGGGGCGCTGGTGGCGGTGGATGCCACCCGGCCCGAGCATCTGCAGGCCCTGGGCTCAGCCCTGCGGGAGAGCCTGGTCGCGGCGGAGGCTGGGGCTGCCCCGCCAACCCGTTTTTTGGTTCAGTGCGCCGCCAGCCTGCTCAATGGCCTGGTGCCCCTGCCGCCCCAGCCCCTGCCCGGGGCCGCCCTGGCGGACCTGCGCCGCAGGGGCGGCCAGGGCCTTCCCCTGCCCGGGCTGGTGTTGGTCGGTTCCCATGTGCCCTTGGCCGATGCCCAGTTGGAGGCTCTGCTGGCCGAGGCGGGCTGCGGCGCGGTGGAGGTGCCGGTGGCCCGGGTCCATCGGGTGCTGGAGGGTCCCCTGCCGGATCGGCTGCTGGCCTCTTTGGAGCGGGAGTGGCAGGAGCGGCTGGAGGCCCTGCTGGCGGCTGGTGTCACGCCCGTGTTCCACACCAGCAGGGGTGAACTGGTCTGCCGCCATGCCGAGGAACGCCGCCTGCT